>JBATMM010000445.1:0-12224 GCA_049289835.1 Saprospiraceae bacterium
TTAACTGAACACCTTTTTCGATATACGGCAAAGCATCTTCCCATTTTCCTTCATCACGCAGCATCGATCCATAATTAAGATTGGCCAGTCCTGAACCCGGATTTGTACGAATAGCATTGCCGTAATAAGATTCCCATTTCTGATATGTACCTGAACGCCAAAGATTCACACCTGACCAAAGCACCAGTACTGATCCAAAGACAAAAGGCGCATATGCTTTGTTGATGAATTTTATTTTATCCATCATTCCTAATGCAATGAGCCATATTCCTACATAGGGAAACCATGCCCTGTGATCAAGATAATCATAGGCAACTCCCGCGAATGAAGGTTCGTACGCCATAGAAGGCAACAATGGTGTAAGCCATAGAACAAATCCCGAAATGAGGATGCGTTGATCAGGTTTATTTTTCCAAACCAAATAACCAAATATCCCCAACAGAATTAAACCTCCTAGCGTCCAGAAAACTGAGTATCCCGGCATCACACTAAATCCCAGAGGAACAATCATTTTGAAAAACTCTTCAGGCAATGATCTGAGATTATGAAAGAATGCAAGCGCCGCTAAATTTCCTGCTGATGCAATTGCTTTCCCGCGCAATACAAAATAAACTATAAAGAGAATCACATTTAATCCTAACCACATCAAAGCGACAGAGTCTGGCATTTTTTTCTTCTCCATATATATCATTACAAATGAGATGGGCAATAACGCGATCGCGGATTCCTTCGACAACAAGGCCATAAAAAAGAAAGGCACAGCCAACCACAACGATTTCGCAGAACCTGATTTCAGATACCGCTGGACGAAAATTAAAAATGATAATCCAAAGACCATTAAATACAAGTCACCTCGTGCAGCAATCCAACCGACTACATGCGGAGTAAGCAGATTCATTCCATAAAGCAATGCACCTGCCCATGCAAAAAGAGGTTTGAAATAAAACTGAAGGAAAAAGTAAAGCAACACAACACCCAGGATGAAAATGCTCAGGTTGTGCACATGATACACAGTAGGATTGGTTTTCCCGATCGCATAATCGATCATGTAGGTGATGCTTTGCCATGGCCTGTACAATTCAATCCGCGCATCCATAAACCAGGCATCTGTCGTAAATGCAAGAGGCAGATTAAATCCCTCCTTCAACATCGGATTCTCTTTGATCATCTTATCATCGTCATGCATGACATAATCAAAGAAGACCGTCCGTCCATAAATAATAGCAGGAATTGCTATCAATAGAAGGTAATGCCAGAGCTTTAGCTTTTGAACTGGTTTTTTTGCTGCAGAAGGTTTTTGTTTTTTATTGACCATGGAAGATTAGCTAAGGATGCATCAACAATGATATGAAGAAAAAATAAGATATGAAGACCATACTTTGCGCTACAGCACTTCGACAAAATTCCTGATTGCTGTCAGCATCTGATCCCTTGACTTCCCCCCAGGAATAGCCCCGTAGCGAACAGAAAGACATTGCTCAAAAAATTTAGTCACATCGGTTTTAACAGCATCGGCTACACCACTTTTGTCAAGATAAAATTGAAGCTTTCCCTGGTCAAGATCTGAAAGCGGGATAGAAAGTTTGTCTGCAAGAAATTTGTAGAATATCTCTGTTGCCCTTTCGAAAAATTCCTTATCAGAAGTATTCGATGAAGACATTTGCAAGGCATCGGTTTGAAGACGGGCATTCCGGACAGCGGCTATCCGTAATTTTTCATCTTCAGGAATGGCATCTTCTCGTCTTCGTTTGTATGTAACAAACATGCCCCAGAACGAACCTGAAAGTATCAATCCGAAAAGAAACAAATGAGGTATCGACTGCCAGAAGCGATCGTCCGTAATGATGTTCCTGACTTTTCTTAATTGAGGTGGTGCTTCCGGCGCTGCCGCGATAGTAGTTTTTTTACCACTGTTTGTCCCCTGAGTTACATTCAATTTAATGGTATCACTGCTCGCTGTTTCATACTTCAATGTCTTTGGGTTGAAATATATAAGCGGTATGACCACTTTGTAATGTCCGGGTACACTCGGTATCATTTGATATTCAATCGTGCGGTGATGTGTGATATGATCCTGGTCGTCAGTCATTTTATCTTCAACAATACGCGGATCATAGATTTCAAAATCACCATCGACAACAGGTGCAGGAGGATCCCAACGCTTACCATCACCATCACCTGTGATTTCCACTGTAATGGTAAATGCATCATCAGTGGTCATATCCGTTTGTCCCGGAGTCCCTTTGATGGTATACTTTCCTACAGCACCGGAAAACGTGGGAGGCGCTCCCGGAGGTAATGGTAATATATGAACCGTCAATGGTGCAGACGAAGCTTTAGTCACATCCATACTTCTCATCGAAAAAAATCCACGTTGTTCGGAGAACGGCGCTTCCAATCCGACGTCCATGATCATCGGGTCTATCGTATATGTCCCGGATTGATGCGCAAAGAGCGCCACTGCTTTCATGACGCGCGATGTATAGTGAACACCTTTGACATTCTCCATTGTAGACTGTCGATTGAAGTTGCCGAAATTCTGAATAAAAAAATCAGCATAATCATCTTCAGAAAGTACATTGACACTTTGTACATTCTGATTGAATAATAATTTGTATTGAAGGATGATTTGCTGGCCCGGATAATATGATGTTGAATCCAGCGAGGCGACGAGTAGAACATTTTCTTTACCGGTGGCTGTGATACCTGAACCTGAATTGACTTTTGATTTCACGACTTCGATCGTCACAGGCTTTGTTGAAAGTAGTTTTCGTCCGGCTGCTACTTTTGCAGGGCCGATCGTAAATTTTCCTACCTGAATAGCCAGTAAAGAATAGGACCATGAAATACTCTGGCTCATCTGTCCATTCATGATCATCGTGCTCGATGAAGTGGAGGGACCGGCTACTACTTTAAAATTTTCAAAAGTTGGTGGTTGAAAATTTCCACCTTGGGCATTCCGGAGTTCAAAGGTGATATCAAAGACAGTATTCTGAGCAACTTTGTCACTCGCCACTGCAGCAGCAAAAACCGGATCCTGTGCAAGAGAGTTTTCTACACAGCAGAAGACGACCAGGCAAGTGAGGTATGCGAAAAGAAGATTAAAACTTTTTTTTCTCACGTGTAGGTTTTGTCGATTTATTTATAGGAGGTTTTATGGGAAGCTGATGAGCATCATTCAATACCACGATTTCAACGGGATCAATTTTTAGACTGTTTTCTCCATCACGAAAGTAGGCTTCAGGAATGACAATCTTTCCTTCATCAGCGGGTCTCAGGATATAAGAATAGGATTGACTCGAACTTTTCTTCCCATTGGCGATCATAAAACTGGATGATGTATTGGGCCCACTTACTACCGGAACATTTTTGAGATCGGGTGCTTCAAATCGTCCGTCACCATTTTCAATTGTATAGGTCACTTCCACCAGTTCACCCGGATTGATAGTATCGGCACTGACTTCGACTTTGACAGTTGGTTGAGCCATCAATAAAAGTGTCAGGCAACAAAAGCAAAATGTAATAAACGTTTTCATTTCCTATTGTTTCTTAAACCTATTTATTTGTATGCCATTTTGTTTTTATTATTCTCTCGCAAAGACGCAAAGAAAAATTATTCTGCTTATTGTTTTTTTGCCACAAATTTTCGCAGTGTTGCTGAGCTGTAGTCCAAGGTTGTGTAAAGCAAGTCGAAGCATTAACGCAAATTAGATTTTTCATTTTTGTCGCTAATTCAAGCTAATTAGATTTCTCCATTTGCCTATTTGATCACTGATCACCACATCACTCGATCACTGAATACTGAATACTGATTACCGAACTTTACCAGTCCTTTACCGGTGGTGCTTTACTTCCACGCACCTTTTTCAGTTTATCCTGTACACGTTGGTCTTCACGCTCTACGGCTTTCAGTATTTCTTTGGCTTCGTCTTTGCTTACATCTTCTTTTGATTGTTGCTGTTGATCTTGTTGTGATTGATTTTGTGATTCCTGTTGCTGCTGATCTTTTTTATCCTTATCGGATTGTTGTTGTTGCTGCTGTTGTTGATCCTGGTTTTGTTGATCTTTATTATCCTCCTTCTTTTGCTGGTCCTTTTGTTGTTGTTGTTGCTGCTGTTGCTGCTGCTGCAATTGACGCATCGCTAACATCAGGTTCTTTTTCGCATCCTCATCCGAAGGCATGAGCTTTAAAGATTCCTTGTAGTTTTTGATGGCTTCATCGTATTCTTTGTTTTGAAAATGCGCATTGCCCATATTGTAATAGGCATTGGACTTAAGAGCAGGGTCTTTTGAATTTTCAATAGCTTTCTGATATTGGGTCACAGCTTCAGGCATCCTGTTTTGCTCGTAGATGGAGTTGCCGAGATTATAAGAAGTTTCTGCTTTGGGTTTGATTTCTTCGGCTTTTCTGTATGCAGTCTCTGAATCCTGATATTGACCCAGATCAAATTGTTTATCTGCTTTGCGGTACAGGGGATATTCAGGCTGGCTTATTCCTTTCGCATAGAAAAGAGAAAGAAAAATGATTTGGAGAAAAAGTAATCGTGAGGTGTACATCAGATGACTTCGTGTTTGTAGTTAACAGATGCATATATAAGAATCAACAGAAGTGCAGGCAGAAGAAACCATTGGAAATAACTTTTATGGTCAGAGAAAGATCTCTTCTCAAGATGGCCGCGTTCAAGTTTGGTCAATTCCGATTTCAGATCATTGATGATCCCGGGGATATCATTCAGATCATAATATTTGCCATTTCCATTGCTTGCCAGATCTGTCATGAGTTGTCTGTTGAGTTTAGTTTTTACAGGTTGGCCTGTTTCATCACGTTTTACATCTTTATTGCCATTGATCATGATCGGGATGGTACCTCCTTCTTCGGTGCCAACGCCTACTACATAGGTAGACCAGCCTTTGGCGACTGATTCCTGGATCGCCAGTGGAGCATCGCTGTCATGGTCTTCGCCATCAGTGATGATGATGATAGCCCCTTCACCGGGTTGTTCTGCATTATTTGAGGACTTTGTGACGAGGCGTATGGCTTCACCTATCGCTGTTCCCTGAGTGCCTGCCTGATCGGGATGAGCTGCATTGAGATATAGTTCAATAGCATGCCAGTCAGAGGTCAATGGGCTCTGGATATACGCATTGCCTGCAAAGACAATCAGGCCAATACGATCTGTTTTAAATGCTGATGACAAATCCAATGCAAATCTTCGCGCTCTTTCCAATCTGTCAGGTGCAACGTCTTCAGCAAGCATGCTATTCGAAATGTCAAGACATAAATAGATGTCTGCTGTTTTATTTTCTACCGTTTCCGTTTTATAACCCCATTGAGGATTGAGGGCAGCAATACTGAGCAGAATGACTGCCAGTCCACCGAACCACAGCAGAGATGGTTTATTTTTTAATTTTCCCAAAACCTTTGCATTGGACCCTACGCTTCCCCAACTGGACCAGCTTTTTCCTCTGAACCAGGTGCTGAGAAAAAAACCTGCGATGATCAGCACAGGAAGTATTGCCAGCCAAAAGAATTCAGGATGTTGAAAACGAAACATTAGATCAGAATAATAATGTGTGCAATTGTCTTACAATTTTCATCTTAAGTACATTACAGGTGATGATTCTCCTGAATATGCATGTTCTTATATAGACAAAAGTACTATACTGCATAAGAAGAACATTTATTGTGACCTGATGAATGATGTTTACAGATTGTGAACGATTATGAAATAGAATCTTTTTTGGGGCACCATTTCCCGGATGACAATCCTGGAGATTGCATGAAAGAGCGGGTTTCAGTAAACCTTGTAAAATAATTGTCAGGTATATTGCAGTAGTATGAATCGGCATAACGATGATGATTCCGGCTATGAATAATCTATTGGTTTGGTTTTCAAAGCCCAATATGTAGCCATTTTATCTTATATCAGCCTGTTCCTATCCTTTGCATAAATTTTGCTTCGAAGGCCTGTTCCAAAATTTATGTATTACATTGGCAGCAATTAAAAAATAAAAATATTTTTGCACCCTTGGTCTCTTCCGTATCGACGGAAGTACAGGTATTCGATCTCTAAAATGCATCAAATCAAACATTAAATCAATCTTTATGAGCAATCCTAATGTCAAGCCTGAAAAAGCTGCTTCAAGCGGTTCCTTCAGTACTCTTTTTGCCTCTGTTTTAATTCCTGTGGCTATTATCATTGGTTTCATTGTATTCTATACGATTTTGGGCAGTCCATCCAATTTTGAAGATGGCAATCCAAAGGGTCACCCGATTCCGGGTAATTATCTCGGTATGATGTTCAAAGGTGGTTATCTGGTTCCTATTCTGATGGGGTTGATGATGATCGTTCTTGCCGTGATTGTTGAGCGGTTTATGACCATCAGAGTGGCTAGTGGGAAAGGTTCTATTCCCAATTTTGTAAGGAGAATCAAGGGGTTCCTGGATCGTAATGATGTCAATGGTGCAATTGGTGAATGTGACAAGCAAAAAGGTTCAGTGGCAAATGTGATCCGCGAAGGCTTGAGAAAATATCAGGCTATGGAGTCGATACCAGGTCTGGAAACAGATCAAAAGGTCCTGGCTATTCAAAAAGAAATAGAAGAAGCTACTTCTCTTGAGCTTCCGATGTTGGAGAAAAATCTAGTGATCCTCGCTACTATTTCATCTGTAGCTACACTGATGGGACTTTTAGGTACAGTATTCGGGATGATCCGGGCTTTCTCCGCGATTGCGACTGCAGGAGCACCTGATGCAGTAGCGTTGTCAACAGGTATCTCTGAGGCCCTTATCAATACTGCTCTCGGTATCAGCACATCTGCGATTGCCATCATTTCTTACAACTATTTCACGACGAAGATTGACGGTTTAACCTATGGTATAGATGAGGCTGGATATAGTGTTGCGCAGAATTATGCAGCAAAACATTAATTCTTCTCATCCCGTTATCTAATTAATCATGCCAAAGGTCAAAATACCACGGAAGAGTACAGCAGTAGACATGACAGCCATGTGTGATGTGGCTTTCTTATTGCTTACTTTTTTCATCCTGACCACAAAATTCCGGCCACAGGAAGTTGTCGCGATTGATATTCCTTCATCAACGGCACAGATTCCTATTCCTGACCGTGATATCATGTTGTTCCAGATAGCTCCTGATGGAAAAGTATTTTTTGGTTTGGATGACCAACCTACGAGATTGAAATTACTTGATCGGCTTTCTTCAGAATATAGTCTTGCACTGTCAGATAAACAGAAAGATGCATTCAGGACATTGGAAACCTGGGGCATGGATATCAGATCTCTTCCTGCATTCCTTGATAAGACTCCTGCAGAAAGAGCCACTGCTCCTCAAGCCGGACTGACTATAGATACAACAGGTGGAAATCACCAGGTAGAAGATCTGATCCTGTTTTCAAGACAGGAAAACAATCTGCTCCGTATCGCTATCAAGGCTGATAAGACTACTGAATACAGAAATTTTGATAGGTTGATCAATGCCTTACAGAATCGTAAGGTCAATAAGTTCAACCTGATCACCTCTGCCAGGGCAAAGAGAGAATAATCATTCTATTGACAAAAGTAAAAAGTGTGAACCATGGCTGAAATGAATACCTCCGGTGGAGGAGGTCATAAAAAAGATAAAAAGGTAAGAGGCAAAAAAATGTCTACCAGGGTCGATCTTACACCCATGGTGGATCTTGGATTCCTGCTGATCACCTTCTTCATGCTTGCGACCACGTTTAACAAACCAAAAACGATGGAGGTGAACAAACCAGCGAAGGATGACATCAAGAAAGAAGAAGAACCGCCGATTAAAATGTCCAAAACGGCTACGCTGATGCTTGGAAAGGGAGATAAGATCTATGCTTATGTCTCACCTGATGAAATCGATGAGACTACCCAAATCTCATTGGACAGTGTAGATTACAGTCCGACGGGCCTCAGGAAGTTTATCCAGCGCAGACAGAATGAAGTACAGGCACAATGGGGAAATAAGGATGATCTCTTTATCATGATCAAACCACTGCCATCCTCCACCTTTAAGAATATTGTGGACGCCCTTGATGAGATGACCATCAATGACGTAAAGCGGTATGCTATTCTTGCCCCAAATGACCCGATTGATTCACTGATTGCATTGAGGGCAGGCCAGAGCCGAAAATAATTTATGCAAAAAAACGATCAGGAGCATCATTACGTTATCTGAATTAAAGGAGTAGATTATGGAAAATCAAAGATTGCTGAGGACTTCAATGGATGACATCGTATTCGATGGCCGGAATAAGTCTTATGGTGCTTTTCAGCTGCGTAAGATTTATGACAGGCATATGTCGAAGGCGATGATCACAGGTATGCTCTTTTTTCTATTGGTAGTAACCTCACCTCAGATCATACGAATGATCAAAGGGTTCCTTCCGAATACCAAGGATGAACTTGTGATGAAGGAAGTGACTCTGGCAGAACCTCCGCCAATAGATCCAAAGAAACCACCACCGCCGCCACCGCCAAAAGTGGACCCACCACCAATCAAAGACCAGATAAAATTCGTTCCTCCTGTCGTCAAGAAAGATGAAGAGGTGAAGGAAGAAGAACCACCTCCGCCAACGGTGGAAGAAATCAAAGACAAGGAGATAGCTACCGAAACTAAAAAAGGTGATGAAAGTGGCATAGACGCATCACTTGCTGAACCTGACGCTCCGCCTGCACCTGTGCTTGAGGAAGCCAAAGATGAAGAGCCATTCACCTATGTAGAACAGATGCCTACATTCCCTGACGGAACGGAAGCGATGTACAAATACATCTATGCTCAGATTAAATACCCTGCTATAGCACGTGAAAATGGTATCTCCGGTCAGGTCATTGTACAGTTTGTCGTCTCAAAGGATGGAGATATACAAAAGGCAAAAGTAGTACGGGGTATTGGAGGCGGATGTAATGAAGAGGCCCTTCGCGTTGTAAACGGCATGCCAAGATGGAAAGCGGGAAAACACAACGGAAGAGCTGTGCCCGTGACCTTTACACTCCCGATCAAGTTTGTACTTCAATAAAGAATGAATGTCTTCATTGTCAGGCAGAGTTTTTCTTTTCTTGCTTGGGTTGACATATATAGGTATAGGAGTTTATATTTTTAGTAAGAGAATACTTGATTCTCCATGGAGTGAAATCCTTTCGATATTGTTTGTCGTATATGGTACGTGGAGAGTTTATCGTTCCTTCATGAAAAAATAAACCCAAACCGGCATAAAAAGCAAAGAAGGTCTGATGTCCTGGTGTAGGAAATCAGACCTTCTTATTAATGGGATATTAACTGGATTTAACGAGGTATTAACTATAGAATTTGTTATACTATACGTCATCATTATATAAAACCGAAGACCAGAAAATTAATGCGTAGATATTTCTTTCATATTTTATTTGCGAGCCTGTTGCTACAGTCAGCCTGCGTAAAGAAAGCAGAGGACATGACGGGGCCCACCATGGGTGAGCTATCCATCATCGCGGATGAAAGCATGAAAGATATCGTTCAACAGGAAGAAGAAATATTCGAACGCAATTACAAATACGCAAAGCTGAATATTTCATACACGAATGAGTATGACATGTTCAGCAAATTTCTAGTAGACAGCATCGATGCTATCATGACCACAAGGCCTTTGACTAAAGAAGAGCTGGATCATCTCCAACAGGTTCAAAGCTATCCGATACAAAGTGTTTTTGCCAAAGGCGCGCTTGCATTTATTACGAATAAAAATCAAACGGACACTACGTTTACCTATGAGCAGATGGTTTCCATGCTCAGGGATTCAACAGGTGGAAAAGTATTTATCATTGAAAATGCCAAATCCGGCATAACCAATCTCATACTTCAGTTGATAAAACAAGAGAAATTGCCAAAACATTTTTATGCTTTGGGTTCTAAAAAGGAGATCCTGGATTATCTTCCGAAACATGATGAATCGATAGGCATCATTGACTGGAGTGACGTGAGTGATAGTGACAGTGGGTTGACAAAAAGGATACTCAATTCAATACACCTGATCGGTGTCAGCCGACCGGTGGATTCTATTCAGCATGGATTCGTGACCCCCTATCAATACAATCTGCAGGATGATATATATCCTTTTACGAGGCCATTGTATTTCATCAGTAAAACCGGCATGACCGATGTGGGGTCGGGTTTTGCAGCTTTCATCTCAGGGGAAATCGGACAAAAAATCATCCTGAAAGCAGGATTATTGCCCTTATATCAATCTGAACGTATACTTGAAATCAGGAATACGTCGGATATAAAAGTTATAAAATGAACACAATAGTTAAAACTCATGTTGCATTTTTGCATCTTCAATTGCTAAACATTACAAAAATGAAAAAGATATTCTTTGTATTCGTGCTCGCTTTATCGGCTGTGGGCCTCAGAGCTCAGACCATTCAGGAAGGGATAAAGTATATGGAAAACGAGAATTTCACAACTGCCCTCAATACATTCAATGCGATCTGCAAATCAGATCCTAAAGCATACCAGGCATACTACTACATCGGAGAGGTCAATTATCTGATGGAGAACTATTCAGAGGCAGAGAAGTCATACAAGAAAGGCTTGTCTTCCAATACGCAGTGTGCTGAATGCAATGTCGGCTTAGGTAAGCTTGAACTGGATAAGAACAATACAGTTGAAGCTGAAAAGTATTTTGCTTCAGCATTAAAGATCAATAAGAAAAATTCATTGATCCCTGCGCTGATTGGTGATGCTTACCTGCAGAGCAAGAAACCAAATGCAGCTAAAGCAATTGAAAACCTGTCACAGGCACGTTCTATGGATCCTAAAGTAGCCAAATACTGGGCACACCTCGGGGATGCATATCTGATGAGCGGTGACAATGGTGAAGCGATGACATCATATGAAACCGCTGTTGAAAAAGATCCGACAAATGCAGAGGCTTATATCAGTATGGCTCGAATATGGGCAAATGCAAAACAAACCGATCTGGCCATTCCAAAACTTGAAGAAGCTATCAGGCTATCTCCTAATGATGCCCGTCCTATCAAGGATCTGTATGAACTCTATATCAGAGAAAAGAAATATGATAAGGTGACGCCACTGCTTGAGAAATATGTAGAGCTGACTGGTTCTGATGTTGATGCGAAAGTGAGGTTAGTAAAATTCCTGACTTTCCAGGCTAAAGATTATGAACGTGCCAATGTGGAAGGTGAAAAACTATTGCTCACCAATCCTGAAGAATACACTTTAAATAGATGGTTAGCCTGGTCTCACTATGAACTCGGACAATACAAGGATTCATACGAACATAGCAACAAACTGTTTGATGAAATCGAAAAAAAGGCAGACCGTAAAGCATTTCCATCAGATTATGAATACTGGGCGAAAGCAGCCTTCAAACTTGGCTTACTGGACTCGGCCGCACACATCTATCGCAAATATCTTGAGTTTGAACCCACTCGTGCAAATGAGATATATGGAATGCTGGCCAAAGCTTATTATGATTCGTCGAATTATGTGCAGGCTATAAATTATTATAAGCGTAAGGGCGAAATAAAACCTTTGTCAAACCAGGATGCATATTGGTTGGGCCTTGCGTTTGACAAACAAAAACAATATCCACAGGCAGATTCAATATTTGCCATCATTGTGACATTGACTCCCAATTATGCTCAGGGTTGGTGGTTGCGGTCACGAACAGCCATGAAGATGGATACAATCACTAACGATACCATTTGGTTAGCTAAACCGTTTTATGAAAAATATGTAGAACTGGTGACTGTAGATTCGGTGACTATTGCGAAGAATAAAGCAAATATTATAATGGCTTATTACTACCTGGCTTATTATTGGGTGCAACAGGAAGAGAAAGGGAATGTGACTGCCAAAGACTATTACCAGAAGATTATTGATCTGGACCCGGCGGAAGAAACGGCGATTGACAATCTTAAGAAATTGAAAGAAATGAAATAGAGAGAAAAATCAGGATCTAATAAAAAATGAGAACCTGACAGAATCACAAATCAATATATTTTGAATCATTGGTAAATAAAAAAGGACGGATTCATCTGCCCTTTTTTATTTTCAATAAGGAAGAGACCTTAGAAATGTAGCCCTCGAAATAAAAAGCATGGCCAACAAAGCAAAGCCGAAAATCAATGGCACATGATATAACTCCTGATATCTTTTAAATACGGTAATCTCCACTTGTGTTTTTTCCAA
>JBATMM010000446.1:0-4528 GCA_049289835.1 Saprospiraceae bacterium
GTATATCGTTCCCTCAATTTCAGAAACACCTACTATAAGGGCATCTCCTTCGTCCTGAGAAATGGTACCGGAGTACGATCCGACATTCCCTAACCCCTGGATCACCATTGTCTTACCGGCTATTCCGGGAGCCATCCCAAGTGCTTTGCAATCATCGTTATACGAGAGAAATTGACGGATACCATAGAATACACCTCTTCCCGTAGCTTCTGTTCTACCATTGATGCCATTTTGATTCTCCGGCTTACCTGTGACACATGCAACAGCATCAATCTCACCATGATTAAATACCTGGTAGGTATCCAATATCCAGGCCATTTCACGACTACCTGTTCCATAATCCGGTGCAGGAACGTCCAGTCCCGGACCTATAAAATTCTTACGGATCAATTCGGTCGTATAGCGGCGTGTAATCTTTTCCAGCTCTTGTTCTGTGTATTTTCGCGGACTGATTTTTACACCACCCTTCGCTCCTCCAAACGGAACATCCACAAGAGCGCATTTGTAGCTCATCAGTGCGGCGAGTGCCATCACTTCATCACGATTGACGAGATGACTAAATCGTATACCCCCTTTGGTCGGTAGACGGTGATGGCTGTGCTGTACACGAAATGCTTCGATCACCTGGTATTCATCTCCGATTTTCACCGGAAAGGCCATTTCATACACTGCGTTGCAGATTTTAATTTGGTCAAGCAAGCCTTTCGGAATATCCGTATGCGCCGCAGCCATATCAAAATTGCGGTTTACACTTTCAAAAAAGCTAATGTGTTTTTTTGTTGTATCACTCATTTTTTTGCCGTTTTTCGAGTTTTGAAATTTTTCGATCCAGAGTTATCATGTAGATCAATAGTGTCAGTAAAATAATCAGGGTCACACCGGCTACTACGTAGATTTTCCCGACACTACGCATATAATCAGGTGAATATACCTGCTGAGCCTGTGCAACCTGAACGAATAAAATCATCATAAAGATGAATGCACTCCTGACCTTCATATTCTTTTGAACCAGGGTATAAATATGACAAGATTTATTCAACTTCATTGGTTTCGTTTTAAGAGGTCCACTCGATACACCAATTGGCTTATCCAGATGCCCAGTAGTATCCAACCGACTACGGCCGGGTAAAAGACCATCCGCATTGTATTGTCAAGATCTTCACCACCCATTGCCGGATTACCTCCATTTCCAGGATGCAGACTATCTGTCATCCTAGGTATAATAAAAAGAAGAGGGATTAATAAAACAAATGCGAACATATTGTAGCCTGCAGACAATCTTGCTTTCTGCATATCATCTTCGATGGATGACCTCAATACCATCAATGCAGAATAAATCAGCAATGCAATAGCAGACATGTTTTGTTTGACATCCCAACTCCAATATGCATTCCAGGTATTTTTAGCCCAAAGCATTCCTGTCACAAGACCAAGCATTCCAAATACCAGACCTACTTTTACAAAAGCTGTACTGATATTGTCATCTATGATAAGTCCCTGACGATAATATTTCAAACTATACCAGGCACTAATCCCGAATAAAATGATCATCGTAAACCACATCGGAACGTGGAAATATGTATTGCGAATCGTCTCTGCAAGAATATTGCGGAATGGATATCGCAAGCCTGCCAGTTTATGAATATGATCTATCTTATCTTTTGTCCAGAGCCCCATTTCAGCAGAGTCCTCTACCGCAGCAGGAGTTACAAATACAGCATTAGGAAGTACGCTGCTCCCATCTGCAGGATGGTCCAGAATCAATGTAAGTGGGTAAACATCCTGCTTGACAGGGAATACTGATGGAATGTAAAAAGAAGCTCTCAGATGCCTGTCATCCACTACTTCCACGTGAAGCGCTTTGATGACAGTATCACCTTTCAGCCTCAACCAGGCCCGGATTTGGTCCGGATCCTTCATAAAATAAGTGTTATACCCATTTATAGCTAAAATAAGTTGGTCCCCGGCAATGGTCCTGTCAGGTGAGGCTCCGATGATACCGGGTTTAAGAGGAACAAACCACCCGGCTATAAAAACATACACCAGAATGATGATCGAAGCCCACTTCCAAAGAGCTATGGATTTTGGCTTTGTAGGTTGGCTTTGATTCTGCATTACGATCTCCAAAGATAAGGAAACAACCAAAGGGACATAGCCGTCACGAGTGAAACTATACTGGCCAGTAACGTAACTTCATTCCACGGATTTTGATCCGGTGTTGTACCCAGTGCATATGATGTGAGACGAAGCAGATTAATAAGGATCGGTATCATCAATGGCAAAGCCAGGATGGCTGTCATTGATGCATTTTGTTGTGTTTTAATGGCGATCGAAGAAATCAGGGTGAGCAGGATGGAGAGGCCAACAGAGGCTATTAATCCCGTCACCAGAAACCACCAACCCCGCACCATATGATTACCGGCCATCACGAAAAGGACAAACCAAAGCGAAAAAAAAATAAATATAAGCAGGACAGCATTGTATAAAACTTTGGCAGTAAACAACTCCAGCGGGTGATAAAGCGTATAATAATAAAAGTAGCGTCCTTCACTTTCACGGCCAAAAGTCTTTAAAACTGCCATCAGCGAACAGAACAGGAAAATGACCCAAAATGTCAGACCCCATTCCCTCGCCGGAAGCTGTCTCCAGATCGAAAAGACTATAAATGAAGAAGATAAAACGTAAAGTAAAATACCGGCAAGGGCAAACCGCTCACGCAGCTCTATCCGTGCTTCTGTGGATACAAGGTTCCATATTCTACCCATTGTGCAGCAAAGATAGACGGTATGATCTGAGCCGGGATGATTTTCAACTATGCCATTCAGAAAAATGCAGCTGAACGGATAATCAAAAACATATTAAATAATTATCTAATGTATTACCTTTGTCAAAATCAATGATTTAATTCAATGAAAAAGGGTCTAAGCGCAGTGTTTTTGACGTTTATTACGAGTGTTTGCTTATGGGCAGAGAATGCACCATATTTCCTTAGCTGTGACGCCAGGGCAGGTGATGGCATCCTTATCCTCCTCAATCGCTATGATCTCGATGAATATGACTGCAACATTGATAAATTTCTTGACCTTAATCATCTTAAGAAAACTGATGCCTTACATGAAGGGAAAAAATATCAGTTACCGGTGCTGATCTATCACTACAACGGTAAAAGTATCCGGAGCACGCTTTCCATAAAGGATATGGAAACTGCAAAGCGAATAGCCAATTACAATGACCTCATTTTAACACGTAATCTTCGCAAAAGTGATTATGAAAGCAGTGGCATATTGTGGGTTCCCTTTCATGAACTGAATTGCCCTTCCCCGACTTCAAAACCCGTCAACATAGAACCAAAAATCGAAAAGGTGTCTGCGACAATACATAATAACATGACCGCCATTTTTGGCCCGGAGTATGAGCATCTCGATAAGCAAAGTGATGAACTTAAAGGAAAGGTATTTTATATATCCAGCGGACATGGTGGACCCGATCCCGGAGCAATTACCAAAATAGGAGGCCACATGATCTGTGAAGATGAATACGCATACGATGTTTCACTCAGACTGGCCAGGAACCTGATGGAAAATGGAGCCATCGTACATATTGTCATCCAGGATGAAACCGATGGAATCCGTAACGATGACATCCTGACCTGTGATACAGATGAAAAGACAATGGGAACCCTTGAAATGCCTATCAATCAACTCGCCCGCCTGAAACAACGAACTGATGCTATCAATAGCCTCTACAATCAATACCGTAAGTCAGGTATAAAAGATCAGACACTCATCTGTATACATGTAGATTCCAGATCCGAAAGTGAACGCCAGGATGTCTTTTTTTATCATTTTGAAAATTCCACATCAGGTAAAAAACTGGCCACAACCATGCAACAAGTGTTTGAAGAAAAATATGCGCGATACAGACCGGGTGCTCATTTTGAGGGAACTGTTTCTTGCAGAAATCTTTACGAGTGCCGCATTCCACAGCCAACGACGCTATATATCGAACTTGCCAATATCAGGAATGAGTATGATCGCAAACGTATCCTCCCCTCAACGAATAGACAGGCATTGGCAAATTGGCTGTGCGAGGGTTTGATGAAATAAATCACCAAATGTTGAGCGTCGGTTGACCGACGTTCTGGTGTCTTCAAATTTTAATTTGCGAAAAAGATCGCGAAACGCAAAGCACAGCTTTGCAGACACACAAACGTCGGTCAACCGACGCTTAACTTTTTTATTTTTTAATAATTGACTTTGCAATTATTTAAAAAGTTACTTATTGAACTGAAATCCACTCACTACTCACTATTTACTACTCACTAGACATACATCAAATTACACCCCCTCATATCACTCTGATCAAGCCTACCTAATACATCAAACGAACCATCAGGATATGAAATCCCTATCTCATCTGTCGCAATAAATGAACACGTGTCAAGATTGCCCAGATCAATGATATTGATAGCTCCGCGATGTCCCGTGCTTGTGAGATGAAGTGGATCACTTATGTCTCTGGTGTACAC
>JBATMM010000447.1:0-10456 GCA_049289835.1 Saprospiraceae bacterium
TACCTGCATCATACTGGTAGTAATTAATAGCTGACGGAGCATAAGCACCTGAAAAGCCAGTAACTGAACCACCAATAAGACATGTACCTGTAGTAGGTACAGTATAGTTAACAAATGCTGAACATGCTCCTGGATCCAGAGTCAGGGTTATGTTGGCCGGACATACCAATGCACAAGGCACAAAGGGAATAGCCATGGCGTATGTAATCGGAATGTTAGTAACCTGAGCATCAGTCAATGGTGGAGGCCATCCATCACCTTCTGATGTAAAAGTTACCACCATTGGACCGGTCTGACCTGCAGGAATGGCAACAGTAACACTGAAATTAAATGTACCGGAAGCAAAAGCGCCACAACCTGTTGGGTGACCTGGAGTTATCCATTGTACAGTGTTTGCTGCAAAAGAGTAGTTCCCTTGTCCTCCTCCACAAAAATTGTAGGGAGAAGGGCCGGTTCCTGAAACAACAGTAACACCAACTGGATATGCGAATTTGATATTATCTACATATTCAACTGTTCCATCAGTCGTAACTGCAACACTATATGTGAATGTATTATTTACCCCGGGAGTATAGATAGTCTGAGGGCTGGTACAAGTTACAGTGTAACTTGCTAAAGCACTCGTAATACTGCCTAAAAGCAGCAAACAGGCAAGCCATATGTTCCGGGCTTGTCCGTTTGATAAAATAGTAAAATTTTTCTTTTTCATGAGATTACAATTGAGTTTATAAATCAAGATTGGTTTGCTTGGTTTCTGTGTGATATGCATCAGTTCGTTATTAATGCTATAAGGTTGGCTCGCGCGGTATTTATCGTGGTAACCCTTGATTGAGGCTGACCCTGTGTATTAACTGTAGCATCGAGATTTATTACTGCCTGAGCAACTTCTCCAGCCAGTTTAGCTTTTTCGATAAACAGTGAGTAATAGGCCAATTCGAAAACTTTTAATTGAGAGTTAGTAGCTTGAGCCGGGGTCAAACCACCTGTTGTGGCTTGTCCATTTCCATTGCTTTTAGTCACCACAGCTTTAATACCTCCCTCTGATCTAATAAGGTCAATGGCATTAGATACTGCAATAACGGCCTCGTTAAGAGGCTTGTAATTCTGAGCCTGCGTCCTTGTAAGACCTATGCTCAACAGCACAAGCATTATAGGGAGCACTTTCACCCAGAATGATGATAAATGAGAAAATGTACTTTTCATGAGATTAAGATTTGGTTTATTAATTTTTAATCAGTTAATGAAATAGATATGTGAAGAGATTTCAAAACTTTTTTTGAAGTCACTTATTCTTTTTGATTACAAATTGTAATCCCAAACTTGGCTGCTGAGAGGAAAAAAAAGGACGGTAATTGCCGTAGGATTGGGGAAAGGCAACTACCAAAAGGTTCTAACAGGTCAGTAAGGACTATAATTCGTCTTAATATCAATACATACTATGCCAAAAAATGTGCCAAAAAAACACCGGCGCACTATGTTGGCCAAAGATACATGTAGCCAATCCTTGATATATACCACTAATAGGGTAATTTTTGAATTACAAAACTGTGTTATGCTTATTAACAGTCATATCAAATTTTTACAAATTACTTATATTAGTAATTTGATAAATTCTTTGAATTCTTAAACCGCACCCGGAGATGAAGAACATCTTGTTTCGTAAATGTCAAAATATTAAAATCACCTATTTTGGGAATGCCTCAAAACATAGGATTTAACCAACCCAAAATCAATAGAATGCAGTAAATTTTAAAGTAGAAAAGAGCGTTAAAGTCCCGATCAATTCAAAACTGGTATTGAGTTGCAATGTGGATGCCAAAACGAAAATTAATTGATCAACCGAAATCGATCACTTTGCAATAAGAATATAAAATTCTCTTACTTGCCAAAGTCAACCCCTCAGAGTTGTAAATTCTATTTTGAAACTTTGTCTATTCAGAAGCTTTAGACTTCGAAGGAAGCTGATACACCAGGGTAAATTCGTGAGACCCGTTATTAAATTGTTGGAAGTCTCCAATACTAACATCATAGGAGTAATAAAATTTCAGGTTATCAAGGCGGGTGCCTAAGAGCAGGGCTGCTCTGTTGTCTTCACCAAGTGTATATCCTAATCCACCTATTAATTGTTCATCTAAAAATGAAAACTTGAGATTCAAATCAATTAAAAACGGACTGTAGCGAAGATCTTTAATCGTAATAGAAGGCTCTATTTCAAAATTGTAATTTTTAACTTCATGACGATATCCGAAATGAACGGCGTAAGGAAAAGATTTAAGATCATCAATGTGTACATCGCCGGCAATCTCAGCGATACGCTGCTTAACTACATTTGGAAAAGAAATGCCAAAAATAAATTTCTTATCTACTTCGGCGTAAACACCGGCTGATCCATCAAATAATAAATAGCCGTCTATTCCTTCATTTAGTAAGACGTCTGTAGGATCGATGAGTGGATCATTTTGTATGTCCGTTACTTTGAAATTTTGAATTCCAGTGGAGAGACCGACACCAACAACAGCATTATTGAAAATAAATCTGTACGAATAATTCAACTGTGCGTGTAAAAGTTGAGTTACCCCTACATGATCAGAAAGTATCTGAAAACCAAGTCCAACTTTGTCAGCGAATGAACCGTTGTACAATGCTGTGAATGTCCTGGGTGCACCCGGGAAATCAGTATAGTTAAGTTTGTAAGCTGCAAGGAATTCATGATCGCCATTGAAACCTGTAGCTCCCGGATTGATCAGGACAGGTTGCAGATAATGATGATCGAAATAACCGGCTTCCTGTGCTTTGATGACCTGGAATGAACCTATAAGCAGTATCGATGTCAAACCGATGCCTAAAAGATATTTTTGTATTTTCTTATTCATGAGTGCAACTTTATAAGTTGAATGAATACTCTTTATATTATTTAATCAATGATTAGTCAGCTGTTCGCAGAACGTTGACTGTACCTTTATATATCATAGCAGGTACATTTTGTGGACGTGTCTGAAGAACCCACAAATATCCTCCATCTGCAATAGGTTGGTTATCTACATCAACGCCTGTCCAATTATTCTGATAATTATCTGTCTCATATACAAGACCACCAAACCGGTTGTAAATCGAAAGATGATTGTCAACACTATAAATGCATTTGATAATAAAGTAATCGTTTTTACCATCATCGTTTGGTGTAATTATTCTCAGGCCTTGAAAGCATTCACCTCCTTTCGTTAAATCTGCGAAACCTGTAACCTTGCATTGATTGGCATCTGTGACCGTAATGAAATATACTGCTTCCGGAAGATTGATCAATGAAGCTGTATTACCACCAACAGGTGTCCATTGATAGGTATAAAGGGGAACGCCTCCTGTCACAACTGCAGAAACAGCTCCATCGTTTGCGGACGGATCAGTAGGTAATGTTGTAGTCAATGAAAGCGTAAGCGAATCAGGAGAAGTAAGAATAATTGTCTGTGTAGTCGTTTGAAGTGCTGCATCTGTGACAGTCACTGTAAAAGTTCCTTCACATAATCCACTGATATTGGCCGTTGTAAATCCGTTATTCCAGTGATATGTAAATGGAGATGTACCACCTGTGACAGTAGAAGTAATGGACCCATCACATGCTCCATGGCAACTTGTTTCAAAACCTCCACCATATTGTTGTGCGGAAAGTGTCACACCAAAACTTCCGACACCTCCTGTAACAGTGAAGCATGTGTCCATCGTGCAAATTTCACTGTATGTAACAGTAACACAATATTGACCAGGGCAAAGATTGATTAAGTCTTGCGTCGGCGCACCTGTATTCCAAAGATAAGAATACGGTGGGGTGCCACCTGTTACATTCAGATCAATAGCACCATGACAATCTTCATTCAGATCATTTGTGATTGTTGCTGTTTTGCCTAATGGAGGTGGTTGCATAACAGTGAAGCATGTATCTCTGGTACTGCTGGCACTATCCGTAATTGTCACACAATAAGTGCCGGCAGAAAGGTTACTTAGGTTTGGGGTTGAACCAGTACCTGGACTCCATTTGAATGTATAAGGTGCAGTACCAAATGAGACACATAAATTAAGCGCTCCATCAGACCCACCATTACAGGTTACTTTGTTGAATGAACAAAGAGATACATCGGCTCCTACTATATAAGCATCCGGAATGAATGTACATCCTTTTGAATCCGTGACTGTAACTATATAAGATCCTGCACAAATTCCTGTAAGGTCCTCAGTGGTGGCCATTGGGGTTGTATTCCATTTAAAAGTATAGGGAGGAGTGCCACCTGTAACTGTAATATTGATACCTCCGTTACAAGAACCAGGAGGGCTTGGATCTGTAATAGTTCCAGTGACGCCAATTGGGAAAGGATCCATTACCGTTGTGTTAGCTATGACTACCTGAGTACCAAGAGTGATCGTAACGGTATATGTGCCTGCAGGAACGTCAATAAGATCTTCTGTAGTACGTGACTCAAAAGACCAAACATAAGATGGAGTTTCGGTACATGTACCGGTAAGGGTTACTGTGAGATCAACAGAGCCTGTAGATTCCCTCGGACATGCAGGTTTAGATGGAATTATAGTATAGCCTATAGTACAAGGTTGGGTACTATCACATGTTGTCTTTATTTGTGCCAATCCTGAAATAAATGTATAGTTGAGAACACTATCTACATCAGAAAATTCCGCTTCGAGAGGAATGTCAGAAAATGAGACTACACTTGAAGTATTAACCGGGCCTATTGCCTTCAAACATAACCTGAATATTGAAGTAAGATCCGGTAGTGTGATGCCATTGAGTGTTAAGTCGAGCCAGCTGACAGTTAATTGTCCCTGTTTTACTCCAGGACTTGGAGGAGTGCCAAAGCCAGAAGCATCTAATCCTGTCAGGTTGAAACCTTCAAGATGGTCGAAAACAAATTTAGTTGAATCCCAATTCATGCTGAATTGCAATTCAACGATATCATTGAAATCATTGACAGAGACGTCTATGCAAGTGATCCCATTTGGTGTGGTGCATGCAGTATCGGCAATAAGTGCAAATCCCTGCAAAGCGCATTGAGCTGTTATTTCAGCAGGTTGAAGGATAAGTGAATGTGCTGTGCCATCAATATCAAATATCAACCCATCGGGATCATTCCCTGGTGCTAATGAAATATCACTGGACTGACCTCCTGTTCCAATGACATCAAAGCAGATTTCGAATAAGGTCGTGCCATCCGGTAGAGATTGATTCTCCACATTGATATTAGTCCATACTACCCTCAAATTACCAGGTGAAACCAGATTTGTACTTCCTTCATTAAAAGAAAGGAGCGGTGCAAAATTTTGAAATCTGGATGGAGCTGGAGATGGAGGTATATAAAGGACTGCCGGGTCATAAACAATTGAAAAATCCATAGCACCCACATCGATAAAATTTTGCACTTCAAACTTGATGCAAGTGGTAGATCCGCATGCGCCTATGACTGAATTCCCGATGACACTAAGGTCTTGTGAACATCCCTCTCCAAAAACTGAAACATGACCGTTATTGGCCACAAGACCAATGTTGGTATCTCCATCTTCTGATGCTAATGTTTCCAAAGGATCGCTTGTAATAGCAACATCTGTACTTTGGCAAGCGACTCCAACTACTTCAAACTCTATGGTATAAAATAAGGAGCCATCCGGAATCGTGATTTGATTAGTACCTGGTTCAAACCAGGCCAAGGTGAATTTTCCCTGATCAATGAAGTTGACGGTATTAAAACTTGAAGGAGCTAATCCATTGACGGAGGCATTTAAATTCTTGATACTCTTGAACTTAAGCACTGCAGGGTTCCAGTTGACTGACATCTGGACAGCTAAGAGCTGACTAAAATGGTCAACATGAAGATCTATGTCAATTATCTGACCATGTGTTACATCTGACAAGCTACCCATGTTAAATATAGGCTGCGCAGCTCTTGATGGGAGGACGAAGAAAAGGGCAACTATGAGACCTATTATAGATTTACTCATTAGCAATTATGTTATTATGTCAATCAAAATTCTTAAAGTAAAGCAAATCAAGGGCAAATATAGTAATATTAGTTGCAATATCACTTAGCCGAAACTGCCAAATCAAGGGTAAGAAATCACAGCTAAAACTATACCATGTTAAAATTAATCCAAAAGAGGGAGAGGGTGGTCGGCGCAAAAGTTGAGATGCTGGTGCAAAAATGGTAAAAATCTTTAATATGCGGAAATACGGGGTCTATCATTAACTGGCTTATGACGTTAACCAGGCATTGATGTCTAAAAATGACCTACCGGCTCAACTAGTGGGAAATAATAAAAAAGCCCCGGCTAAATGCCAGGGCTTTGAGAGAGTGTTGGTTTTTCTCCCGATGGGGAATGAGGGGATTAATCTGATCTTTATTGTTTTACAAATTTTCCAGATAGCTCACCGAGGGTAGAAATTACTTTATAATAATAGATACCAGGAGACTGAATCAGGTCATTGCCGATGGTTATTTCAGATTTATCGGTATAAGCGAAGTATTTCTGATTGAAGAGTTCCTGTCCTTTCATGTTGAACAATGAAACATTGAATTCATCTCCTGCCGGAATGGTAACTGTAAGCGTTGTTCCGTCAGAGAATGGATTCGGTGAAATCTTTGTATCAAATTGTGTAAGTGAAGTTCCGGATGTGACTGCTTTCAATTCCAATTTTTGATTTTGGAGTTTGTCACCATAAACCTCAGGATAGAGACTTTCTTCGTCCTGTATGAGAAGTTGATTCAAGGCAATATCTGAAGGCAAGTGGGCTATTGAGAAAAGAACTGTTCCTTTTTTAAGATTGATAGCATCTTCCTGTCCCCAACTGATCCTGGAGATACCATCCTGATCTACAGCAAGATTCGAAGCAGATACAGGGAGAGCGCCTTCAATTAAATCAAGTCCTTTCGCTTTCAGAGACATTTGGAATCCATAAAGGTTAGCATCTTTTGAAAGAATGAAATCTTGTGTTCCCGTCACTTCGTTTGTCATGACGTTTAGTTCTAAACTACCCGCTGTTCTTGGTGAAAGTAACCATGCGGTATTGACCATATCGCCATTCACGTCACCCATTTTTATTGCTTTGAATGAAGCTGCAGCAGGGAATGTTCCATTGTGATCAATTTCTACCCCAGGATGACAGTAGTTATTATACAGATCTGTCGGTGTACCCGGGCTGCAAGGATCTCCAAAGAATACCCAAGATAAATTACCTGCATAGCCAGGAAGCTGGTACGCTCCGAATAAAGCATTTCTCAGAAGTAATAAATCATTTGCGCCTACTCTACCGTTGCCGTCCAGGTCAGCTGCATACAATTTATATGGTTCTGTAATCCGTTCTGTTCCGTTGATATGCCTTTTTAAAGCAATCAGGTCGAGCGTTGAAATACCTTCGAGTGGTTTACCTTCTCTTGAAAGATTGATCATCCGATCAAACTGAGTAGTACCAAAACCTAATGAAAAATGTCCTGTAACATCTGATGTTGTTTCGGATTCCTGATCAAGCGATTGATCCGTCATAATCTTAGCCATCGCAGCTGAAGTATGAGGAACACCTATATTGGTAAAAGTGGTCACTGCTCCTGACACCTGATGCAAACCATTACATGTATTTGCATTGTCGGTAATCTTGATAAAAGTGGTGCAATAATCTGAGTTACCATATTCATCTGTGACCCAAATCTGGACTGGCACTGTTCCAACATCATCGCAATTGAATACTCTTGATGCATCGTATGGATTTGATGAGAAAGAATATTTCAGTTTATAATTAGGAGTACAGTTATCTGAGCTTGAGGCATTGAAATCCTTGGCCCAGATAGTCACCATTCCACCGAGAGGCATGACGACACTTGAAAGGCCATAATAACAAACAGGTGAAGGAGCTTTCTTATCAATAACGTGGATTTTGTGGCTGCATGTAGTACAATTACCACAAGCATCGCAAACATTCCAGAGTATCTTATGCCATCCGTCAGGAAGAACTTTATCTATATAAGGTTGGCCTGAGCCCTGACCTGAAACATTGTAGGAGCCATCATTATTGATGTCAATTTTCCAATCCCAGGTAAATGATTCTGCTGCTGTACAATCATCTTCCACATGTGGTGAATCCTGGTATCGGCCGGAGCAATAAGGCTCATATCCATTGACAATGATATCTGCACAGTTGTTTGTAAATGCAGGGGGATGAGCATTCATCAGTTTAATGACCTGGACGTGTGTCCAGATACCATCGCTCCATGGATTGTTAGGCTGGTACTTACACCAATCGATAACTGTCCAAGTACGAAGTATCTTTTTGCAGGCTCCATCAGAGAATGTGAAAACCAGGTCTTCATGAGCGAATGCTAAATGTGTGCATCCATGATCATACGCATTGTAGCCTGGGAATGTAGGCTTGTTGTATGGTGCCTGTATATCTTCCGGATCCAATTCGTCAACTGTATATTGACAGGCATCAGCTGTATAATCCCAAGGCCAGTTAATATTATAGTATGAATGTGAATAATCTTTGACAGTGATTGTCTGATAACAATATTCAGACCAGTAGCCCATCTCAACGCAGAATTTACGCTTGATGATACCTACACCGCAAGCATTACGGTAGTCAGTGACATCACATATGGTAATCCATGCATTGCCGCCACAACCGCCTCCTGCGGAGCCATCATATCCCCAATTATAGGGTTGATAGCAGGACGTGTTACCGGGATCGTTTATGACGATAGGTAAGCAGGTACCCCCATTTCCCACACAAGTTCCGAACGTATGGTTATAAGGATTGTAAAGACAATCATTATTAAATGAAAATCCACAGCTTACCGTGATATTCGGAGGACAAGTGATATGAGGTGTTGAATTATCCTGAACGGTCACTTCGGCCATGCATTCGTTGTAGTTTCCTTTGTCGTCAACGACTCTCATGACGACCCAAATTGAATGTCCTACATCATCGCAGCAAAACTCAACATAAGGTCTAAATTGTGTGTCATCAGCAACTCCGGGAGGGCAATAGCCAGCAACCATACGCCTGACCTTATACTCTGCGATATGGCAATTGTCATAGCTTCCGTCATCGATGTCTGTAGCATAAACTTTCGCGGTGCCGTTGTTGGACAACGAGACTACCGTGTGCGCATCACAAATCGCTACAGGGGCAACGTTGTCGTTCCAACAACATGCACCTAAAGGATTGATAATGAGAAAAGTAAATAGGAGGAAAGATAAAAGGGTAAGAGTTAGTTTCATAATCAAAGGGATTATTGGGTTTTTCTGATTTTCATTGACAAAAGGTATAAAGTTTTTAAATAGGATGGGTATCCGATCTAAAAATAATAGTATGAAATACTGACTTTTGGTGGGAGGTTGATCAAAAATACTATAAAAATTGGATTTTCAAGGATTTGTGAAGAAAAATGGAATAAATTTTGGAGAGTAGGTCACCCCATTTGATTTTGAATAGCGAAACGGACTAATCCGGCCGTGGTTGTTATGTTTAGCTTACGCATGATATTCTTTCTGTGGGCTCCTACAGTCTGTGGACTGATAAAGAGATTTTCTGCAATTTCAGAACTGCTTTTGGCCTGGGAGATTAACCCCAGGATTTCAATTTCACGACGAGTGAGGTGATATTTGACCAGGAAAGCTTCTTCAAATAATGATGGCAAATCCTCATCCGCTACATCTTTTGGGTAGAGCTGGAGGTTCTTACTGATATAAAGCTGTCCTCTGGAAACATTTTTAAGGCCTTCGATCAATTCCTGAAAACTGCTGTTTTTGAGAATATAGCCTGAAACTTTATGGATCTGGAGGCATTCCCTGACAAATTTCGGGTCACTGTATTTTGTAACGATAATGATCTGAAGAAGAGGAAAGTCATTTTTTAATACCGGAATGACTTCCAATCCGTTCAAAATGGGCATATTAAGATCCAACAATAGGATATCCGGACGAATAGACTGAAGTTTTGAAAGTAGATCCTCACCATTATGGGCTGTGCCAAGAATATCAACCGGAAACGATGTCTGATGCTGTAAAGCAAGAACCAATGCGTCCACAAAGAGGGTATGGTCATCGGCAATGAAAAGCGAATATTTCCTTAACTCTGATAATATCATTTTGCAAAAGTAAGATTCAATATTTGTAACCTATATCTGATTTTACACTCCAAAAGGATGGTCATACTTCTGACTAACTGAAGAGCGAATATCTTTGAGTATGGCTTTTGGAGGGGCTTGACAAAATATGCTCCGGATTTTCCCCGGAAAGAGGTAAGATATAAAAATAATAACAAGCTACCTTTTTAGTGAGTAATCAGTAATCAGTAATCAGTAATCAGTAATCAGTAATCAGTAATCAGTAATCAGTAATCAGTGTCTTGTCCTAAAATAGGTTGACAGTTTTGGTTAGTTATTTATTTTAAGCTGCATAGAGT
>JBATMM010000448.1:0-13579 GCA_049289835.1 Saprospiraceae bacterium
CCTGAAGTCCATATATCTGTCGAACGGAAATGTGATCGATCCTGATTTGGATAAGAGACACCCTGCACAATGCCCATTTTTCCATCCTGATATAACTGCTGGATATGCGTCATGGCTGGGTGTAATCCTAAGCTCGTTTCAAGAGGAAGGACGCTGGATTCAGGAATTAAAATATTCGGACGTAGCACACTCAATGCACTGTATTGATCTATAGGTATAACACAGTTAAGTCCATCATTACCTCCACTGAGTTGTATCAATACGAGCACTCTGTCATTCTCTGGTCCTCCGCCGTACATGAATGGAAAGGGAACGGCACCCAATTTCATTCCATTGAGTAATACGGGTACTGAAGTCAGAGCTCCTGTGCGTAAAAAATTTCTCCTTTTCATAGATAAGATTTTTGATGGCCTGAGGCCCTGTATTTTATTGTAATTGGAATTCAGGTAATCCTAATAATGCTATAAATAATGCCTTGAGGCGGTTTTCGACACCCATGCGAATGGTATCATTAGTAGGATCATTGAGATAAGCGCTGTATTCAACTGTCCATTCAAAATCAGGTAATCCTGGGATAAGCACATCTTTCAGATAGTCGAGTTGAACCTGGGTCAAAGGATATGGCAACACAAGATCAATCAGAGCCTGAATCATATCGTTCGGATCTATTGAATTTGGAATCTCGCCTACAACTTTAAGGACATCGATTCCATAAGGACGATTAAATATAGTGTTGATACCTGTAGCCATTCCATCGGTCATGGCTCTGCGTGTAGTCAGTGTCACACTATTGATCCAATAACGATAGAATACAGGTTCCTGATAATAAGCTTTCCATCCGGCTACATCAGGTGGTGTAAATACATCCTGTTGAAGTGTAGTATTCAATTGATGCAGAGCGAACCAAAGTTGGTACGTCTGTTTAAGATTTAGATTGGTTGTCACTTCGAAAGGCTTGATCGTTGACATTGTAAAATCAACCGGGCTCTTGATCATCGCGCCGATGGCATTGTCATGATAAAAATGTTCGCTGCTGAGCAGAGCGGTCAATGCAGGTTTGATTTCATAATTGTTTTGTCTCAAAACGTCGGCTAATGGTTCGATGACCGTCGACTCGATTTCATCATCGATAAAATAATAAACAAACCATCTGTATAGATTCCGAGCCATGAAGCGCGCGACCTCAGCCTGGTTTAAAATAATATCAATTACTTTCTTGTATTCCTGATCTCCAAGATTGCTGATTACTGCATTACCAAAGCGATTGGAAAGAGTCTTTGTGCCTGTATCATGACGATTAGGGCGGAAAATAGCCGAAGGCAAATTCCCTGCCTGATTAAAAGCAATACCATTGGATGTCCATCCTGTCAATGCTCTTGCGATTTCTTTGATATCCTGTTCGGTGTAATTGGTATAATCCCCCGGGCCGGCTTCAATACCTTTCCCAATCGTGAATAATTCGAGCAACTCGCGGGCATAATTCTCATTAGGGGCATTCTTGTTGCTTTCATTTCCATTGAGGTACATCAGCATTAGAGGATTTACCGTCATTTGTTCCACAAGCGTTCTGAAATTACCTGTGGCGTTGTCGCGAAGAACATTCACGTATTGATAAATCATTTTACCAATTAGCGCATTGGCAGTGACAAAATGATTGTGCCAGAAGAGTACCATTTTTTCTCTGATGCTCACACCTTCATTCAGGAAAAGAGAAAGTTGCCAGGCACGGACTGAAAGTTGAGGGTAATTTAAATTTGGAGTAATGGCTGCATTTACCCATGAGCTTCCGATCGGCACGTTGGGATCATTAGGCTCATTGAAATTGAGAGGTAATCCCGGATCTGATGGAGTTGCAAATAATTTTTGGATCGTGACATCGAGACCATCTGTCACTGCCTGAGCGATCTGACTTGCATTCGGAGCGAACATAGCCCTTTTGAGCAGGTGACGGGCTGTGCTTTTATCCCAGGTGCCAGTATAAGGATCCAGAGTACCCCTGATCTCAACCGGAGGGGAAACCAAAATCGAACTCATGGTCCGGATTTTTGTAGAAGAAGGACGGGTCTGTGTCTTCGGGAAGCTGCGAAAATCTAAATCTTCTGCCATAGTTGGAATGAGGCTTTAGTGTTGAACAAATTGGACAATCGTCCATTGAAAAGGTTTAATCATATAAAATAAGGTGATTCTAAAAACAAAGAATTCCATTGCCAAATCATGTCTCTTCATTAATGACAAAGGTTTTCATTTCATTTTACTTTGCTATACCTTGATAAAATGTCATTTAGAGATCACCTTAAATATAAGTTATATATCCCGGATAGGGTGTTGATATAAAGACAAAAAGAAGGTAATTATGTACTCATGGCAGGTATAAATTTCAAATGTGAGATAAGGTCGAAAAGGATTTCGACGAAATCCTTTTTGTTTGCTGCCCGCCTTCAGTGAACAACAACATTTTCTCGCCCTCACCCCATGACCATTTGGGTATTGCCTATCTTGCCACCGAAACTCAATTCCTTCATGAAAGTTCTAGTTACAGGTGCGGCAGGTTTTATCGGTTTTCATATGTGTGAAGCTCTATTGGTGGATGGATATACGGTACATGGACTGGATAACCTGAATACCTATTATGATCAGTCTCTAAAGTTCTCCAGACTACATATTTTGGGCATCAATACTGATAAACTGGTCTTTGGAAATGTGTATGTAGGAAAAGAGGGATTTACATTTCATTATCAGGACCTTTTGGATGCAGATGCATTTAATGACCTTGTCTCCGACCTCAGACCTGAGATCATCATTCACCTGGCGGCGCAAGCGGGTGTCAGGCATAGTATCCGTCATCCACAATCATTCATTGATAGCAACATCCAGGGCTTTTTCAATGTACTTGAAGCATGCAGAAATTATCCTGTCAGGCACCTTATTTATGCAAGCAGCTCAAGTGTCTATGGCACTAATACTGAAATTCCTTTCAAAGAAACAGCTCAGACGGATCACCCGATATCTCTGTATGGGGCCACAAAAAAAGCAGGGGAGGTGCTCGCCCATTCTTATGTGGAGCTTTACAAAATTCCGGCTACAGGCTTAAGATTTTTCACTGTATATGGTCCCTGGGGCCGACCTGATATGGCTTATTATAAATTTGCCAATCAAATCATTGACGGCGATACGATTGAGGTTTACAATCAGGGAGACATGTCACGGGACTTTACCTATGTCGATGATATCATCAATGGAATAAAAGCACTCATTGATCATCCTCCATCTTTGTCTTCAGTCCCTCCTCACAGAATTCTTAACATTGGCAGAAGCAGTCCAGTCAACCTGCTGGCATTTATTGAAATACTCGAAAAATACCTTGAGCGAAAGGCACTGAAAAAATTTATGCCCCTGCAACAAGGCGATATTCCGGCAACATGGGCTGATACTTATGCTCTTCAGAATCTGACCGGATACGCGCCGACCACGGATCTTGACGAAGGCATTCGTAAATTTGTCGATTGGTACAAATCTTACCATCGTATTTCTTAACTCTTAATTTCCTTTATGAAGCCTGTCTCATTTATTATACCTGTTTACAATGAAGCCGAAAATGTTGAACAACTTCACAAGGAAATACTGACTGTTGCCACTGCCCTCGGCGTCGATTTTGAGATCATACTGGTCGATGATGGCTCAACTGATGGAACATTTCAAAAACTAAAGCAGCTTCACCCGGCAACCATAATCAGGATGCGTTCAAATTTCGGACAGACCTCCGCACTTGATGCAGGAATCAAAGCTTCACAATATCCTTACCTCGTCACCCTGGATGCAGATTTGCAAAACGACCCTGGCGATGTACCTGCTCTGATAAAACATCTTGAAGAAAATGAATTTGATGTTGTCTCCGGGTGGCGCAAAAACAGAAAAGATCCTTACACAAAAAAATTCGTGAGTAGAGGTGCAAACCTGATCAGGAAAATTCTGATTGATGATGGAATTCATGATAGTGGTTGTACATTAAAAGTTTATCGGAAGGAATGCTTTGATAGTGTTTCACTTTATGGAGAGATGCACAGGTTTATTCCGGCCTTACTTAAAATGAAAGGATTTCAGATCGGAGAATTACCTGTCAATCATCGACCACGTACTGCAGGCAAATCAAAATATAATATGAAGCGCACTTTGAAAGGACTTGTGGATATGATCATGATCTGGTATTGGAACAGATATGCTACACGACCATTTCATTTCCTTGGGACTGCCGGGATATTGATCATGATATTCAGCTTCTTTTCAGGGCTCATGGCATTGAAAGAATTTTTCCAGGGCCAGGATATGTCCGAAACGTTTTGGCCTATGTTTTCCCTGATGACTTTTTTGATTGGAGTTCAGTTTTTTATTCTTGGTTTTATCAGTGATATGCTGATGAAAACGTATTATGGTCAGGAAGGCAGGACTGTTTACTCTGTGAAAGATGTGATTGAAAATAAATAAAAAGGTAAAAGAGGCAGAAGAGGCAGAATGCTTCGACCAGCTTTCCTCAACCTTGTGCTACAGCTCAGCAACCAGGCGGAAAGGGAAGAAAAGGTCAGTTGGCGAAGAAAAAATTAAACAACATAATATTTAACAAGTCAAATGCATAAACAGATAAGCACATAAACTCATAAGCACATAAACTCGTATTCAGATAAAAATTAAATAATCATTTAATAATTCCAGAGAAATGCCTTCAACCTATATAAAAGGAATTGGATTTTATGTTCCGGAGAATGTTGTCACCAACAAGGATCTCGAACGGTACATGGATACGACTGATGAATGGATCCAGGAGCGAACCGGCATACAGGAACGCAGATACAATACGAAACATAAAGAAGCGACCTCGACCATCGGTGCCAAAGCTGCGCGAAAAGCATTAGATGATGCGGACATGAAGGCTGAAGAAATTGACTTCATCATTTTTGCGACGTTAAGTCCCGATTATTATTTTCCGGGGTGCGGAGTTCTGGTGCAGCGTCAGCTTGGAATTAGCAGCAAAGAAATAGGAGCTCTTGATGTACGGAATCAATGCAGTGGATTTATATATGCCCTGACAGTCGGCGATGCATTGATCAAGACAGGGATGTATAAAAACATTCTGCTGGTTGCCGCTGAAACACATTCGATGGGACTTGATTACAGCACAAGGGGTCGCAATGTTACTGTCATTTTTGGTGATGGTGCCGGTGCAGTCGTGCTGAGTGCAACTGATGAACCTTCAAGAGGAATCCTTGCCAATGCTTTACATGCCAATGGTGAATTTGCTGAAGAACTGGCTATGATCAATCCCGGTTCACATGGCGGAGTGCATGCTGCTGATCCATCGATATACGGATACGAATCCTCAGAGTATGGAAAAACATTTATCAGTCCGAAAATGATGTCAGATGAAATGTTTTTCCCGAACATGAATGGACCGCTGGTATTCAAAAATGCAGTTGTAAAATTTCCCGAAGTGATTCAGGAAGTTCTGGGAAAAGCAGGTCTCACTAAATCAGATATTGATTTGCTTGTTTGCCACCAGGCTAATCTGCGCATCAGTCAGTTTGTGCAAAAGACGATGGGCCTGAAAGATGACCAGGTGTGGAATAATATTCAACGCTATGGAAATACAACTGCGGCGTCTATCCCTATAGCATTAGCTGAAGCTTATCAGGCGGGGAAAATAAAACGCGGTGACCTTGTTTGTCTCGCTGCATTTGGCAGTGGATTTACATGGGGCGCATCGCTTCTAAGATGGTAAGTGAATAACTTAGAATAGAATCGTGTATGAAAATTGATTTACTTTTTATAGCAGCTCATCCTGATGATGTGGAATTGTGTTGCGCAGGTACCGTATTCAGTCATTTAGCCCAGGGCTATACAGTTGGTATTGTTGATTTGACTGCCGGGGAATTAGGAACCCGAGGCACCGCAGCAATACGGGCAGAAGAAGCTGCAAAAGCCACGTCTATCATGGGTGTTTCATTTCGTGAGAATCTGGAACTCAGGGATGGGTTTTTTGATTTCTCTGAATCAAACAAACTTGCGATCATCAGGACCATAAGAAATCATCAACCGGAGATCGTTATTACGAATGCCATCCGTGATCGACATCCTGATCACGCCAGAGCATCGCAATTAGTATCTGAAAGTTGCTTCCTCTCGGGATTACCTAAAATAGGAGTTAACATTGACGGACAATCCTTAGGGGCTTGGAGGCCTCGACATGTTTATCACATGATCCAGGACCATTACATCTCTCCTGATATTTGTATTGATATCACACCCTTTATTGAAAAAAAGACAGAAGCCGTGATGGCTTTTAAATCTCAATTCTTTGACCCTGTCTCTTCCGAACCCAGTACACCCATTTCAGGCCTCGATTTTCAGGATTTTTTGAAAGCCCGCGCCAGGGAAATGGGACGCCTTATCGGTGTGGAATATGCGGAAGGATATACGAGCAATAGTCCGGTGCGCAAAAACAATCTGCTTGATTAACTGTTGATTTATTATCCTTGGTAATGGAGCCCCTTCATTCGTTAGAATTTGTTTTTGTTCGGAATGAGCTAAACAGCTACTAAACCGGTATAAAACCAGTTCAGACAGTCAAATTTGCTTCAAGAAATCCTTTATCATTGCATTGTTAAAAAGAATGCATTTTTCCATAGTGGAATGAACTATTCAATATCACCCTCATAAAAACAAGAAACTAAAATTAAAATATGATGAAAAGAATTACTCTTCTATTTCTTTTATTATCTGCCGGCACGGTTGGATTGTGTACTACAGTGACAATTACTAATTCAGGATTTACATTCTCACCAGAGACCATTACCATAACTCTGGGTGACAGCGTGAAATTTACTGTTAACAGTATACATAAGCCTGTAGAAGTGAGCGAAGCTACATGGAATGCAAACGGAAACACATCTTCAGGTGGTTTCAATTTGCCTTTTGGCGGAGGACTGGTGCTCCCTGCTCAACTTCAAGTTGGTACTCACTTTTATGTTTGCTCACCACATGCCGGACAGGGTATGAAAGGAAAAATAATCGTTCAGGGATCTACGGCTACAAAAGACATTCATTTCCCGGTTGAAGTATCGGTGTATCCTAATCCATCCGATGGACGTTTCCAGGTCATCATGGATAATGTGGAGTTGTCAAAGAAATATGATCTTGACGTTTATAACACAGAAGGAAAAAGAGTTTATTTAAAACCCAGATCTGATATTGAACTTGTCAATATCATAGACTTGTCAGGTGTTGAAAAAGGAATCTATATCCTCAACCTTCGTGATGGCAGAAAAACATACAGTAAAAAGATTATGATCCAATAAACGGAAAGAAAAACAACTGAATTAAGAATCCACTGCTTAGTTCAAGATTGTGATAGGTTGGCAGATGCAAATTTGTCAACCTATTTTTTTGTCTTCGTGAGAGAATTTCCAAAAAATCGATTTTTTAAACTGCTAATGATGCACAAAATATATAAAAATAAATTAGGCCATTGCCCTCATTATGTAAATAATTTCCGTTCTTTTAAATTATGATTTCTGGTAAAAATAAAATTCGTCGGCCTTTAATATTTTTTTGAAAAAAAATTCTGCGTCAATTTGTGATGAATAATCAAACATAATATTAATTCCAATATCTCGAATAGAACGTGCCTTTCCCCTCCATCCAGTTTGTATAATTCAGCGATCCTAATCTGAACCGAGGCGCCAATTTACTCTTGGTTTCAATTTTATATTCCATTTTACAAAATAACCCCGGAAGATGATTGGGTGAGCACGTCAATAAAGTAGCCGAAGGAACCTGAAGCAAGAGTCTCTTGTCAGATAGTGAATTTTGGAACTGATTTCTCCATATTTCCTGGTAATCTGATATTCTGATCATTGCTGCTGAAGAATCAATAGTAGTCTCTATTTTTTTCGACACCTGAGCCCTTAGAAAACAACCGGAAAAAAGGAGAATTATGAGTATTGGATTTTTCATGTTTGCAGTACACCTGTATTGAATGGCTCAATAGGCGCATGATCTGCAGCCTGAAGTGCCTTTGAAATAAAATCGCGTGTATCTCTCGGATCAATGATCGCATCTACCCACAACCGGGCAGCTGCATAGTACGGTGTAGTCTGCTCTGAGTATCGAGAACTAATTTGTTCGTACAATTTCTTTTCTCCTTCAGGATCAGGTTTGTGGCCTTTAGCTTCTAAAGAAGATACCTGTATTTGGGTAAGCACTTTTGCGGCTTGCGCTCCACCCATCACAGCAATTTTTGCAGTGGGCCACGCAGCAATAAATCTTGGATCATAAGCCTTGCCGCACATCGCATAGTTACCTGCACCATAACTATTACCTGCTATGATGGTAATCTTCGGTACTGTACTGTTCGCTACGGCATTCACCATTTTTGCTCCGTCTTTGATAATTCCGCCATGCTCTGATCGCTTGCCGACCATAAATCCTGTGACGTCATGAATAAAAACGAGTGGGATTTTCTTTTGATTACAATTTAAAATAAAACGGGTAGCCTTGTCAGCCGAATCAGAATAGATCACGCCACCTAACTGCATTTCACCAGTCTTTGTTTTTACGACCTCTCTTGAATTGGCCACAATTCCAACAGACCAACCATCAATGCGTGCATATCCGCATAAAAGTGTTTGCCCATAATGCTCTTTGTATTGGAGGAATTCACCGCCATCGACTATGTGACGAATGACTTCCAACATGCTGTATGGTTTCGATGCATCATTCGGCATAAGGCCAAGGATTGAATCTCTTTCTCCCACCGGTTCGATTGATTTCTCTCTGTTCAGTCCTGCTGAAGGCCTGGGTCCCATTTTATCAACAAGATCCCTGATCGTTTTCAGGCAGGTCTGATCATCAGGCATTTTATAATCGGTCACACCTGAAATCTCACTATGTGTTGTAGCTCCTCCTAAAACTTCCTGATCAACATCCTCACCAATGGCAGCTTTAACGAGATAAGGTCCTGCTAAAAAAATAGATCCGGTACCTTCTACAATCAATGATTCATCAGACATGATCGGCAGATAAGCACCACCAGCTACACACGAACCCATGATCGCAGCTATTTGTGGAATACCCATCGAGGACAGCCTCGCATTGTTGCGAAATATTCTACCAAAATGTTCTTTATCCGGAAAGATTTCATCCTGCATAGGAAGGTATACACCTGCACTATCCACTAGATAAATGATCGGAATACGATTTTCCATCGCGATCTCCTGTGCACGAAGATTTTTCTTTCCGGTGATTGGAAACCAAGCACCCGCTTTCACAGTCGCATCATTAGCAACGATCACACATGTGCGGCCCGAAACTTTTCCAACGACAACGACAACTCCTCCTGCGGGGCAACCACCATGCTCTTCATACATGCCTTCACCAGCAAAAGCACCTATTTCAAGAGGATTGGTATGCGGATCAAGCAATAAATTAATTCTCTCCCGCGCAGACAATTTTCCAAGGTCATGCTGCTTGTCAATTTTCTTCTGTCCTCCACCAAGTGAAATGATTTCAAACTTCCGTTGCATCTGGGAGACCAGAAGCTTCATCGCATCTTCATTTTTATTGGTATCGATATTATATGACGCCATGGAGCGAAAGATAGGCAGTTTACTGTAGTAAGTTAAATCTTCTAATGTGCTCAATCAGTAAAAATTAAAAACATATATAACTATTTTTAAATGTTTATTGAATTGATTTATAATATATTATTATACGATATTTAAGATTAACTGGCCTGTGATGCTGACAAATGATTATTTTCAAGGTCAGATCTGTAACCTATGTATAAGCAACCGGTCAATCTGACCAGCGACACACTGACAAAACCAAGTCCTGCTATGCTGGAGGCGATGATGAATGCTGAAGTCGGTGATGATGTATTCAGGACAGATCCGACTACGATAGCATTGGAAGAAAAAATGGCTTTAATGTTTGGACACGAAGCAGGACTTTTTTGTCCATCAGGTACCATGACCAATCAGATAGCCATCAAAGCACATACACAACCTTTGGATGAAATACTTTGTGATGAACTTTCACACATCTACAGGTATGAACTGGGAGGTTACGGATTTCATTCAGGCGTAGCTATTCATGTGATGAGAGGAAAGAATGGTATTATCTCCCCGGATCATGTCCATCAGGCAGTAAAACCAAAAGCAGATTGGAATCCAAATACAAAGCTTCTGATTCTTGAAAATTCGGTCAATATGGGTGGTGGTAATTACTACACTCTTGACCAGATCCGACCGATCGCAGAGGCTGCACGATCACATCATCTCACCATTCATCTCGATGGTGCACGGTTGTTTAATGTTTTGATCGAAACAGGTGAAACAACATTAGAATACGGTAAAATATTTGACAGTATTTCTATCTGTCTTTCCAAAGGACTTGGCGCACCGGTAGGATCTGTTCTGATTGGTAAAAAAGAAATGATAGATTATGCCAGACGTGTACGTAAAGTAATGGGCGGAGGAATGCGTCAAAGCGGCTACCTGGCTGCAGCAGGAATATATGCTTTGGACCATAATATCAGACGGCTTAAAGAAGATCATGAGCATGCAAGAATGTGTGGAAAGAAATTAGAAGAGGTCTCCTGGGTAAAAGAAGTTTCACCTGTAGCTACCAATATCATCATCTTCAGAGTAGCGGATCACCTCAATGCATCAGATGTCGCAGCGAGACTGATGTCGAAAAATATTATTTGCCTCCCTATTACTGACAAGATCATCCGTTGGGTGTTTCACCTGGATATCAATGAGGAAATGACAAATTATGTCGTGGAGACTTCAGATACATTGTACTGAACTTAGCTAAAAAAGACCGATATTTATACTTCTCAATCCAAAACGAAACCGAAACCACTTTCCTTTCAGTACAAAGGATAAAGAGCTAATGCTGTTCTTTATTCCTAAAGAGATTCTAATCACAGGTTTATTTATTCCAGATGAAAAATATTTTATTCTGCCTGATTTTCTTGCCTGCCATGGCGATGACGCAGATATCAAATAACATGACTTTATTGTCAAATCTTGATTTGCCAAATCTACCCACTCAATATGGTTGTCAATATGGTGACATCTGGGGATACACTGCACCCAATGGTACTGAGGTAGCTATTGTCGCTACGATCGAGCAGATTTTATTTGTCAATATCACGGCACCGGCAAATCCTGTCATTATTTTAGCTTACACGGTCACAAATGCCGGAACCAGTACAACAAGCCAATCTCTCTGGAGGGATTTTGATACATACCAACATTACATTTATGCCGTCTCAGATTTACAAACTGCGGGATTGTTGATTTTTGACATGAGCAATGTTCCGACATCGATCAGCATGGTGTATCAGAGCAATAGCGTATTCTCCCGCGCTCACACATTGTTCATTGATCAACTCAACGGTAAATTATATGCAGCAGGGTCTAATACTCAAAATAATGGTTTAAAAATTCTTGATATTTCGGCTAATCCGATCAGCCCTACTCTATTTGCTTCTGTACCCTTGAATACGGTCGGTGGCGGATATGTCCATGATGTTTATGTGAGAGACAACATCGCGTATTGCAGTCATGGTAGCTTGTCAAAAATTCAGATCTACGATTTCAGCAATCTTCCGACAAGCTTTAGTGTGGTGGGATCAATTGAAAATTATCCCGAACCCGGATATAACCATAGCAGCTGGGTCAATGATGGAGGTAACATGCTCGTATTTACAGATGAAACCTTTGGAAGTGATGTCAAAATTGTGGACATCTCTGATCCTGCCAATATTTCAATTGGTGACATTCATACTTTTTATTCTGAATTGCTGGGAGCAGGAGTACCAGGCTCGAGTTGTGCACACAACCCATACATCATCGGCAATCTGGCTTATATCTCATACTATGAAGATGGCGTGCAGGTGTTTGACATCTCGAATCCTGCTGCTGTAACTTCATATGCCTATTATGATACCTATCCTTCCAATACACAATACAATGACTATATCGGTTGCTGGGGTATATATCCTTTTTTTGCCTCAGGCCATATTATTGCGTCCGACATGAACAATGGTTTGTTTGTGATGGAGATAACAAACAACACGCTTGGTCTTGAATTTTTATCATTTGATGCGACCAGGCAGAAAAAAGACGCAAGGCTTGCGTGGACAGTATCGGATGTGACAGATGGAAATTTATTTGCAGTTCAACGATCCTCCGATGGTGGCAAGACGTTCACGGCAGTCGGTGATTTGACATACAATGAAAATCAATCGCAGTATACATTCACTGATAAGAATATCCCTGGTCAGAATAAGCTTTTATACCGGATTGATTTCGTTCAAGTGGATGGTAAATTGGTGCATTCACCTGTACGAAGTATTTCCGCGGAATATACCGAACAAATGATCGGTGTGGCCAATCCAATGACATCAACGCTTTCACTAAATACTTTAAATCCGATTGAATCCCTTGATTTAAATATTTATGATATGGATGGTAAATTGGTTTGGGTACAAAAGGTATCAAGTGTGACAGCAAGAATGGATATACCTGTCGATAATTTGATCCCTGCCCAATACGTCCTGACATTAAACTGGCCTGGAGGCGCAGAAAATCTATTGATCCAGGTGATTAAATAGTATATAAGTCGAAAACCGGAGAGATGACCGATGTATGGGGTTTTCTCCTGATACATTTATATTAAAATATTACCAGGCAATTTCCTCACCCTCACCTTGCTCATTATGCTCCGGAGGATTGTTTTGGCTGTTAGCTTCCCACTCAGCCTGCTTACGATCAAATTCTTCGTAGTCATAGTTTGGCATCAGGTCTACTTTCACATGCTCGACGACCTCCTGAAGGGATGTAAGGAAGCGGTTAAAGTCTTCTTTATACAGGAAGATCTTATGGCGTTCGTACGTATCCGAGTTGTGCTTCTTTGTACTTTCAGTCAGCGTAATATAAAAATCTTCGCCCCGTGTCTTGCGAACATCAAAAAAATACGTCCGTCTGCTACCTGCCTTGACTTTCTTGGAGTAGACATTTTCAAATCTGGAATCGTTACCGTTCGACATACCTCATCTTTTTTGCTTTACAAAACTAAGTTTATAATTGGAATATCCTAATAATGAGGGAAGAAGGGAAGAAAAGGCAGAAAAGGTAGAAAAGGATGAAAGGGTAGCAAAGGTTAATCAATAACCAGCAATAACATCTCTCAAAAGCCCCGGGGTTTTTGGAAATCCATGTTCCGCAGGAACGGGATAGACAAAACACAGGGGTGAGAATTTCCTTAAGGAAATTCGATGGGGCAGAAAAGGTCTAAACACCCTCCTCTTCCATCGAACTCACCAACTGCTGCTGCCAAAGCTCATAATAAAGTCCCTGTCTTTGAATGAGTTCATCATGAGTCCCCTCCTCGATCAACTTGCCTTTGTCGATGACCAGGACCTTGTCATATTCGAGCATACCGACGATCCGGTGAGTGATCATAATAGCTGTTTTATTGGCTAATTCCTGGTTGAGGAAATCAACAATAGTATGCTCAG
>JBATMM010000449.1:0-2495 GCA_049289835.1 Saprospiraceae bacterium
TTTTTACACCCTGAAAAACAATGTTATTGAAAAAATATACACCGAAGACAGTATGGCAGAATATCTCCGTTCTTACCTGGGCACTACTGCTAATGGAAATTTCAATCATTATTTCATTAAAAGCCATGATGCAGAAATGAAAGTTAAGGACAGATTTGGGAAGATGGTACCTGGAACAGGAGAGAAATATGAATTGTATTCAGTCATCTTTGACTCCACCTTTCAAAAGGTATTTGAAGTTAAAAATGAACTAAAACAATCCATGATTGATAAAGCGCTGGAAGGAACTCCGAAGGTATATGGTCTGAAATTGAGGGGAATGTTCCTTCAAAAAAACGATACGTTTATCGGTGTAGGGGATGCCGGTGATGATTATGAATATATCTCACTCAAAGGGCAGCGGTCACAGGTAAATGACCACAATGGTATTCTCCTGTTCAATATTAATGCAGAAGGAAAAGTATCAGAAACCAAATTGATTGAAAGATCTAAAAATTCTAACTGGGGTCCTTTGGTGATTGTCACCCCGGTGCAGGTGCATGATGGTGTGTTCTTCAGTTATTTCGCCTCCAAAAATGAAATTTACCTGGTGAAAGTGGTGCTGGATGAAGTGGGTGCTCTCAAGATTGTGAAAAGAGAAGTTAACAGGGAGATGATGGGAGGACGCGATTTGCAGCAGACATCAATGATCAGTGACGGAAATCACACGGTGTATGTGGATGCTGGCTTCGCTTTCAAATCTTTTACGACAATAAGAATAAATACAGATTAGACGATGCTAATTCCGGAATTTATAGGTAATCGCTTTTGGAGAGTAGCAAGTGTAGTGATCATATATTGTTTATCGGTCGTCAATCTTGAAGCCCAGCTCAGACGGGTTGAACTTGGTATCGATGTGGGCACTTACCAGATATTAGACAAGACAAAGAATATCTGGAATGATGGCTTTCTCCTGAGAGCGCATTTTGTTACATCAAAGAATTCAGGGAAGAAAATAATGTTCTGGCATGGATACTCCGCTTTCTATTCGATACAATCCAATATACCCGACACTATTTTTATAGACAAGACACCTCTTAAGTATGAATTTTACATTTACGGCAAACGGGAAATTGTTGGCATAAACTGGCGTGCGAAGTGGTGGCGTGATTCAGATGCTCCCTTTTCTTTTTATTGGAGTGCTGACGTAGGTATTGTATCTGATTCGTACTCTGTGATCCATTGGTTTCCCGGTGTAAGAGAAGAAGGAGGCGGAGGAGCGCTAAGTGCATTTGTTTCACCATCGGTAGGGATTCAGTATGCTCAGAAAAATGGTTTTGGTTTTTTTCTGAATGCAGACTACCAGATTTCGTATTCATATTTACAGGAGCTTCGACAAATTCTGAATATTGGGGTGGGAGGGTTGTATAGATTCTAGGATCAGCAGAGTCTTTGAAATACTTTGATGAGGAATAGAGGAAGGGTAGTGGCAGGAATATTAAGGTAAGTACTAATAGTTTCAGATTTCTTTGACTTCCTATTTTTACTTCCTTCTTCAACTTCCAACTTCTACTTACTACTTCGATATTCGCTATTCTTTATTCTTCTCCTCCGATATGGATGGTGCTGAATGGGATAATGCTGTTTTTATGTTTGGTTTTTGTTTTTGTGGCGAGAGGGGGGAAGGTGGTGGGTCTGTGATTTGATCTTATGGAGATCCTTTAATTTGTGCAGGAATATCCAGGTGAAAAGTAATCAGCGTAATCAGGGTAATCAGCGGTGTGGATTATAAATAAGTAGTTATACGCTTTCTTACCTCAGACACTAATTCTGCCGGAGAATGTAAATCCTTCCCTGTGATTTGGTGAGCAAGACTTGATTGCCATGCTTTTATAGCTTTTTCAGTTGTTATGTCATCGATGAGTTGTTCAGGGTCTTCATATTTTATCCCTTTGTGATTCATTTTCTGAATGAAAATGGGTTTCATTCTTTCCCAATCTGCACCTTTGAAATCATTTGTTAGAAAATATAAATCATAAAAATCCCGAGGAGCAGTGTAACTGCGTTGAACCAATGATCTAAGTTTTTCAGCTACTACTTCGTCCAATGAATAGCTCAAAATTGGGTCAGTAGAAATTAATGCATCCGAATATTGATGATGGATGGATCGGCTTGCAGTTTCACATACAAGTAATTCTTCCGTAGATATTTCAAGTTTAATTCGGGTAGTCCACCGTTCAGGTGGCAACGGTGCCTGATTTCGGTCGTGGTTAGCTCCCCAGTATTTAATATAAACCTGCCATCCCATGTGCTTGTTTTTAAATTTGACATTTTCTATTTCTTCAACCGAAAACTTTATTCCTGTATGTTGCGACACTTCCGTGAGAACATCATTCAATTCTTTTTGATCAAGGATAAAATCGGAATGCCTGGAGGTGAAATCCAAATCCTCTGAAAATCTGTAATCTGGAAAATAGCATTTGCGCAGGCATGTACCACCTTTGAAGATGAGCGTG
>JBATMM010000450.1:0-2932 GCA_049289835.1 Saprospiraceae bacterium
CCAATAAGACCGCTGAATACATCAATCAACGCGTGGACAACAATGACGATCCATAAGGATTGACTATACACAAAAATGCCACAAAACATGAGGGCGAGAAAAAATATTTTAAACATGGATTTAACACCCTGATATCCATGTAAGAATGCAAATAATGCAGAAGAGAAAAAGCAGGCAATAAGAATACCGTAACCTGAAGTTCCCGTCCAATACGTGATGTAATGAATGAGATAACCTCTGAATATAATCTCCTCCCCTATTCCCGCTGCTATAGCAAGGAATGTAAAATGAAGCATTTCATTTTTATCAACCGGAACGAATGAAAATACTTTATGTCTTTCCTGGTAGGTTTTTTCCCGCCATCGCCGGCTACCATATTGGAAAAAAATATCGAAAAAATAAAAAATACCTACGATCGTCAGGAATAAAAATACATACACATTAAAGACAGGCCAATCTAACCCAAGTGATGCGAGGGTGCGGTTAGGTATTCTCCAGGTAGTGGCCACAATTAACCCAAAAACAATAAGCAACAATCCGTTACTATGATACAAACGGATCTTGTCTTTAGGCAATAATTTGATCTCTTCAGTAGAGATTTTTCTGGCAGTGAAAGCCATGATCGGGGCGAATACGCATATAATGACTGCCATGACATGGTCCCATGTATGCATCTCATATAAAACCATGGTGGGGTACATCAGGTGTAAAAGTAACCATTGGTTTCACCTTGGCACTCTCTTTTCAAATTAATAAGTTGTTGCAATCAAATCACCAATTTGTATCTTAGGCTTTTACAAACCTATAAGCCAAATGACTGTTTCCAAAACCCGTATGCAAAGGCAAGTGCGTGATCGCAAGGACCAGAAAAAGTTTTTTATCGTCTTGGGCATCATCACACTCCTCCTTATTTTGGTCTTATTCCTGACTAATAGATAATCAGGCCTTTCTTGAAGCTAAATCTGGATATCGGAGCTCCCAGTCCACCCGGCTGGATCGAAGCTGTATTGAATGACTTCAATGCATTCCTCCAGGATCACGCCGATTGTGAACGCAAAGCTTCAGCCACTGCCATGAGCCTGGTTGCTAAATATCCTAACCGGCTTGAGATCATTCCTGAGCTCATAGAAACCGCAGTTGAGGAATTAGAACACTTTCAACAAGTCTACAAGATCATGCAATCCAGGGGCATACAACTAGCCCATTCGATTCATGAGGATCTGTACATCAAAGCTTTAATGAAAGCCCAGCACGATGGACTTGAAGAACGCTTCCTTGACCGGTTGCTTATTGCTTCTGTTGTGGAAACAAGAGGTGCTGAGCGTTTTAAGATAGTTTCCGATCATATGAAGGATGAAGAGCTAAACAAATTTTATAAAATGTTGTGGATTTCTGAAGCCAAACATGGACACGTCTATGTAAAAATGGCTTTACACTATTTCCCTGAAGAAAAAGTATATCAGCGGTTAAATTGGTGGGTGGAAAAAGAAGCGTCTATCATTAGTGAACTACCACTGAGACCTGCGCTACATTGAAATTCAATGTACTAATTCGTGGAATGCACCTTTGAATTTGCTTTCTCACTCACATCATTTCTGAGGTTGCTGTTTTTTGTATCAAGACATGCTTTTACAAAAGCCACAAACAACGGATGCGGCTTTTCAACCGTACTTTTCAACTCAGGATGGTATTGTGTACCCAGAAAAAATGGATGATTCTCCAGTTCCATCACTTCTACTAACCTGCTGTCAGGATTGACTCCTGAAGCTATCAAACCATTTGCTTCAAAATCCTTCAGGTACTCATTGTTCAACTCATAACGATGACGGTGACGTTCATAGATCAGTGTGGACTGATAAGCCTTGTATGCTTTTGTGCCTTCTTTGATTTCACATGCATATGCTCCTAATCGCATGGTACCTCCTTTAGTCCTGATATTTTTTTGATCCGGCATCAGATCAATGACCGGATGTGCTGCATCTTGTTTCATCTCCGTACTGAAAGCATCTTCAAGGCCAAGTACATTCCTTGCAAATTCAACTACTGCACATTGCAGTCCAAGACAAATACCGAAAAAAGGAACATTATTCTCCCGCAGATACCTGATTGCATTAATTTTCCCTTCAATTCCTCTTTCTCCAAAACCAGGAGCAACAAGAATTCCATCAAGATGACCGAGTACCTGTTCAATATTATCTGTTACTTCCAATGCTTCTGCATGAATCGGTTCTACTTCAACTCTTGTTTCATTAGCAGCACCCGCATGAACAAAAGATTCATTAATGGATTTATAGGCATCGGGCAATTTATTATACTTACCGACGAGCCCAACACGAATCGTATGCTTAGGTTCTTTTAGTTTTTTCAAAAATCCACGCCACGCGGTCAGATTCGGTTCAATAGATGCATCTAATCCCAGCTTAGTCATCACGATTTTATCCAGATTCTCATCACGCATCAGCAATGGCACATCATATATCGTCGCTGCATCAATGGCTTCGATGACTGAATGACGATCCACATTGCAGAACAAAGAAATTTTTCTCCGCAGATCATCTGTTAGCGGATGTTCAGTGCGACATACAAGTACATCAGGTTGATTTCCTGTCTGCAATAATTCTTTGACACTGTGTTGTGTTGGTTTCGTTTTCAATTCACCAGCAGCACTGAGATATGGTATCAATGTGAGATGAATAATGATAGCATTACCTGTACCCAACTCCAATCGTACCTGGCGTATTGCTTCAAGGTATGGGAGAGATTCAATGTCACCTACCGTACCACCTATTTCTGAAATCACAACATCAAACTCGCCTGTTTTACCAAGCGCCCTTATTCTTCTTTTGATTTCATCAGTGATATGCGGAACAACTTGAACTGTTTTACCAAGATAATCACCTGCACGCTCCTTATTGATGACGGTTTGATAAAT
>JBATMM010000451.1:0-10442 GCA_049289835.1 Saprospiraceae bacterium
GTAACTCTTCCGATTAAACGAAATGGTAGAGGCTTAATCACAAGTTAGTAACCTTGACATTGTCAACTCTGAATGTACCAGTCTGACCATTCGGTCCGCTTCCTACATATCGGAATCCAATGCGTACAGGACCAGGAATTCCTGTCAGGATAACATCACCTGATGGAATAAAAGTATTGTCAGCAGAAGATGCATTTGCCAATGTCGGATGCAATTGAGTCCAGGTAGCGCCGCTTACATCTGTTCCATTGAAATTGGAAGATATCCAGACAGAGAGGCCATCCTGCACATAAAATGATTTAGCTGTTTCGAAAGTTATTTTCTTTGCCACTGTAGTAGTAATGGCCGGAGTAATCAACCACGATTCCATTTCAGGAGATGTATCGCCGAAAGCAGTAGCCTGCGCATAATGATTGTTCATAAATATCTTCCCTTGCCAAAGCCGAGTTCCTTTCACAGCGATGTTAGACCACTCAGGTGAATCTACATTGGCGTTGCTGGCGACGTTGTCAAAGCTTTCGTCGATTACGACTGTACATCTTTCACCAGTCAGTGTAAGGTCATTAAGATCACGAATCGTCAATTGATAATCTGATCCAAATATCCCCAGCACACCTACGACTGTACCATTACCACCGGGTGTAAGATCATTAGCAAAGCTGGCGTAGCTGCTTGACCTGATGATGATTCTTTTCCGGGCACAATCTTCAAGATTTAAATTTCCGAGTAAAGTGGCTTCAGCATATTTAATTCCAACATGAGCGGAGATGAATTGAACATTTTCAAACTTAACAAGCGTGCTCACATCGTTTAAGCTCAAAGCATCAATTGTTTTCACTACAGGAACAACTGCATTGCCATACGTTGCAGAAATAACATACTGGTCGACCAACGTTGAAGGAATTCTGAGCAATCCACTGGCATCAACACCTGCACCAAGTTGAGTTAATCCATTGTAGTCTCCCAACCACAACCCTTTTGCTTTGATATACACCTTTCTTCCCACTGGATATATAAGGCCAAGACCAGTTACATCAACCCTTATTTCTATTCCACCGGTTGCATCTTCAATCACCAGTTGTTTGAAAAAATTGCCGGTAGCATCATCGGAGATTACCAATGCGCCCAACACCACATCATCTGTGATTTCTTCATTCTTACCCAGTACATGCCTGGATTTGAGTTCTGCAATGGTAGTGGTCACCGGAATATTCGGATCAATACCACCAGCAGGAGGCTGATCGAAATCAAGATCAACACAAGCCATGGGACTCATGATGAAAAGGGTAATCAACATTAAAAAGGAGATTGGAAACGAGTGTATTTTATTTCTCAACATGAGAGCCAGATTTGTCAATGTGAAATTTTGGTTTACCATGATATCGTAAGGGTTAGGGTATTATAGTTTTCAGATTTAGAATTTCATGCTGCCCTGAACAAAGAAATTCAGTCCCTGCATGTATGAGTATTTGGTTGGAAAAGTATTCGGATTTTTTTCTGCAAAATCATATCGCAGTTGTTCAAAACCGTTGTTGATATAATCCGTATTATTCAATAAATTGGAGATGCTGATATTGAGGGCAAAGGTAGTCCTGTCATGTGGCCAGTTGACACGCCATGATTTATAAAATGATAAATCCACAGTCCATGCGGGATCAAGTTTTTCCTGTTTTAAGATTTCAGTCCATTGCGGACTCTCAGGAGTGACAAGATCGACGGCCTGGATCGTTCTTCTGATCGGATTAAAATCTACCCAACTGTCCTCATAACGATTCACATCGATGTACAGGCTCCAGAAATGTTTTGATTTATACGTTATACCTCCGGTGTAGGCTGTTTGTGGTGTCCCTGAAACATAAAGGTTTTTTGCATACACAGTAATATTCTGCAAAAGAACCGATCCATCATTATCCTGTGTCACAGTAGCAGTGGGTCTGGATGTATAGATGTATTGACCTACAGAAGCTGCTCCATGAATACTTAATCCACGTCCTGGTAAAATGACATAATCAAATGCACCTTCTATGCCTGTATTCTTTTTATCTATATTGGTCAGACTGAAATTGACAAATGTGCGGGCATCATCATTGTAAAAACTAGTGGACTCAATGCCATGCTTTGTCGTAATATAAAAACCGGCTAATGTAAATTTCACATAAGGTGCTTTCAGATCGTATCGGATCTCCGCAGATTGTACATCCTGCTTTTCAAGGCCTGAAACGACATTATCTCTTGTACGAGGTGAAACGTATGCGTTTCTAAAGCTTGGTGCCATCTGGGTGATCATACCTGAGACTGTCAGATAATTTCGTCCATCAAATTTGTATCTCAACAGCGCTTTACCTCCGGGAAGGATGAATTTGTTTTTGGCACTCTCTCCAAATGAGTTATCTGGAAATTTTCCGTTTTGAGTCTGACCATCACGCCAGTAGATATGATTTTTTACAGACCCTCCTAATACGATTTCCCATTTTCTGGTTTCAAGTTTGTACGCCAACCAGGCAGATTGCTGTCGAATTCTAGAATAAAAATCGTATCCGAATTTATCGCCTTCATGCAGTATCCGGTTGGGATGTCTGAGATCATTTTGTTTGATATTGTCATCACCCGGAAAATCAAGGGCAGCAAATTTATCCCAATCTATATAAAAATCGCCCCCAAGTAAATCACCAACTGATTTATAATTGTGTGTATTCTGTATGACCACATTTACGCCCAGGAGCAACTGGCTTTTTTCTGTCGGTTGGTATTGAAGCACGATGTTGCCTGATTTTTTATCGATGTCGCCATGTCTTTCTTCAAGAATATATTCTGAGAGATGTCCAGTCTGATTATTGCCTGCTATACCATCTACATTTTCGATGGTTGCCTGATTATTTAAGTTGACTTGATACAATTCATCCCATTGGACCTGCAACAGATCCTTATCTGATGTAAGTGTTGATCTGACTTTTTCTTTCAGGGTAGGGTCATCAATGTAACTGGGTAGTTTTCGATAATAGTCAGGTCTTGGATCACTTCCATTGAGCCAATCCAGCGCATCAGAACTATTTTGTCCAACCTGATACCCGAGTGAAGTTGTAATATTTATTTTTTCACTCAGGGTCCAGTCATGTGTAAGGATAAACAACGGCTGATGCCCGCTATAAACTCTTGAACTTCGTTTTTTACCTTCCTGGTAGCCCCAGTACGAATTATAATAATGATCTCCTGACAGATCATACATTTCCTGTATAGCTGTGCTGCTGCCTCCTCGTTTGTACGGGGCGCCGAGAGCAACAAGATTAAGGCTATGTTGATCATTCAATTTTTTACCTATTGAAGCGAAATACGACCATCCGTCATAAAAAGTGCCGGGTACATATCCTTCATGTGACCATCTGCGGGAACCTGAAAAACTAAATGCCCATCCGGATGGTAAAAGTCCGGAAGACCATGTAGCCATTATTCGGTTGCGATAATTTCGGTTTGTGACTGCGTAACTGATTCGTTTTTGCTTCCATTGGGCAGCTGCCCTCAGGTCCGTATTGAAGGTACTGGCTACCCCACCGAAACTCCAATCAGATTGTTCTGCACCGATGAATTGTTCGTCCTGTTTCATGACATCATTCAGGCCTCCCCAATTGCTCCAATAAACTCCTCCTGACTCAAGATCATTGATCGGAAGATCGTTGAGAAAACCATCGCTATATTCAGTTTCCAGACCCCGACGGTTAAATCTGGCGGGGCTGAAGGTGTAATTAGTCATTGACCCAAATAAATCATCACCGGATTGGAGCAGACTTGAAATATTAATATCTCCGTTATCATCACTTTCAGACAGTGTAATCGTTGGCAGTTCTTTGTCTTTTTCGGCTTTTATGGATGTATTGATCAGGATCTCGCCCAGGTCAGTTGCATTGGGTGTGGTAGATGTGCCGCTGAATTCGGTGGTCTGTCCATTCCAGTCAAGGTAGATCAGGATGTCAGTTCCTTTATCGTGTTTTACTGTAAATTTCCCTTCACTATCTGTGACCGTATTGTCTGGTAATGAGGTGCGTACGACGACGCCGGCGACAGGTTCTTTAGTCGCTTCATCTTTGATCACACCTGTAATGGTAGCTTGAGAAAAAAGTGTCCCTGTCAGAAGGACAATTAGGAGGCAAGAGAGGTAATTCCGAAACATGGCGGCAAAGGTAACTAAACCAATGTGAGAGGAGTGAGAAGAGTGAGAGAAGTTAGAAAAAGAGTGTAAAATCTTCCGCTGGTCAAATTTGCTTTCCCTTTACATTTTATGACACTTTTGATAATGGTCTGCATTAATTCAGCTAAACCAATTATCATTTGAAATTAGCCAAATCCACTACCCCTCTTTTCTTTCCTCTCGAAACGCAAATTACTTCAACCGGTTGTAAAATTTCTCGTTCTAATGATTAGATTTCAGTGTACTGAGTTGCACCCATTGATCTTTTTCTCTCGATTTCAATACAGTCATATTTTCAAGTCCAAGAGCTTCAGAAATGATTTCCACATCATCAAACATGATTCCTGATATCAGCATGTATCCATTTGGAAGAAGCAGACTGACTAATTCCGTCAGATTTTCAATGATCACATTTCTATTGATGTTCGCAAGGATGATATCATACTTGTCTGTATTTGCAATTTCAATTCCGCCAAGATGGAAATGGCATAGCATACTCACGTCATTCATAAATGCGTGTTCGTCACTATTTTCAATCGCCTCAGGTTGAATGTCGACGCCTATTACATCATCTGCACCTTCAAGTGCAGCCACTACTGATAAAATACCAGTACCGCAACCAAAATCAAATACATTTTTTCCTTTGAAATCCAATTCAGACATTGCCTGTATCATCATGAATGTAGTTGCATGATGTCCTGTACCAAAAGCCATTTTTGGAGAAATAGTGACTACATGCTTAAAACTATTTTCTATAGGGCCATGAAATTCAGCGCGGATGTAACAGAAGTCATCTATAGCTACTGGATTAAAAGAACTTTCCCATACTTCGTTCCAGTTTTTATCAGGTACTCTGGTCAGTTCATAATCTTCAAAGCTCACACCTTCATGTTCGGATATAAAACGTACCATGGGTTCGGTGATATCATGTTGAAGGATGTAGCCTGTGATTTGATTCTCTTCTTCATGAAAGGATTCAAAAGGCCATTCGCCCAGAAGTGCCAGCCAAATGTCACTATCATGGTCACCCATTACAAATATTAAAGAGAGATATTCAGGATTCATTAGGTCTTTGGATAAATTTCGCCTGAATATGCTTTCCAGGTGTTGAGTAATAGAGAGGTGACTGTCATAGGGCCTACGCCACCCGGGACTGGTGTAATATAACTGCATTTTGGTGATACACCTTCAAAATCAACATCGCCGACTAATCTGAATCCGGATTTTTTAGATGGATCAGGAATTCTGTTGATGCCGACATCAATGACTACAGCACCTTCTTTGACCATATCTGCAGTAACAAATTGAGGCCTTCCGAGAGCAACAATGAGGATATCTGCTTCTGCTGAAATCTTTTTTATATCAGGCGTTCTGCTGTGACATATCACTACTGTGGCATCACCGGGAGAGCCTTTTCTGGACAAGAGTATACTGATCGGAGTGCCGACAATATTACTTCTGCCGATCACGCAACACATCTTGCCAGCAGTATCGATGTGATAACGTTCAAGCATTTGCATGATGCCCATAGGAGTGGCAGGAAGATATGTAGGAAGTCCAAGCATCATCAAACCTAAGTTCATCGGATGAAAACCATCGACATCTTTTTCCGGTCGAATGGCCAGCGTAATATCCATCTCAATGATGTGCTCAGGTAATGGCAATTGAACGATAAATCCATCGATCTCAGGATCTTCATTTAATTGATGGACGATATCAAGAACAGCCTGTTGGCTTAACTCTGCAGGTCTTTGGATAAGTGTTGATTTATAACCGACATCCTGACAACTTTTCACTTTGTTGGTCACGTAAGATCTGCTCGCAGGATTATCACCGATGAGCACAGCAGCGAGATGAGGAGGACGTTTTCCGGAAGCAGTTGCTTCAAGAACTTTAACTCGTAATTCTGATTTAATGGTTTCGGCAAGTGCATTGCCATCGATTATTTTCATACTCTGTATTATTAAATTAAACTTGTCATTTTGAAGTCTTAATGAAAGCCCCCTTCAGGGGATTTAGGGGCATAGCGTTGACATAATCTACCCATCGAAGTCCCCACAATAATTCCCAGGATGGCACCCCCCAAAATATCTGATGGATAATGCAGACCAACATACACCTGTGCGATTGAAATTAATGCTGCCCATATCCACCACCAATGTTTCCAACGACGCATATAATCACCAAATACTGCGACAAAAAAAGCAGCAAGACAAAAATGGTTTGCCGCATGAGAAGATGGGAAACTGTAACCGCTACCACAATTCACTCTTTCGACGACAGGGGGATCCATGTAAAGAACATGACAAGGCCTTGGCCTTTGCACCTGATTTTTTATAAGCTTTGAACTAATGGTATCGGATGCAAAAATCGATAGTCCCAGGCATGATATTATTAACAAAGCCCCACGGACGTGGTGATTGAACATAATCCAGCAAAAAACAAGGACATAGAGGGGAAGCCAGAAAAACTTATTCCGAATCGCCGGAAAAATAAAATCGAACAATACATTACTCCAATCATTATTTATCCAATGAAATAAAGATGTATCCCAGTGAAGCCATGTCTCCATCATCAATCAAATGTATAGTTTTGCGCGACAAATTCAATTTCAAAAGCAGTGTCTTTAATCAAATCAGTAAGCGGTATCCGGGGGACGATAGGTGGAAAGCCCGGTGATAATCTCACACCACCGGACATCGTAGCCTTCGTTGCCGCATATGGGACCTGGCTGACTAATGAATTTATGCGCCCTTCGGTGGTGATCGGCAGGGATGGCAGGATCTCAGGCGAGGTGGTTAAAAATATCGCGATCAGCACATTACGGTCGATGGGAATAGATGTGATTGATCTTGATTACTCTACTACTCCATCTGTAGAAATGTATGTTATCTCTTCTGGTGCCAGCGGCGGAATCATCATCACCGCAAGTCACAATCCTGCAGACTGGAATGCATTGAAATTTTTGAACCATGCAGGTGAATTTATTAGCCGGGAAGCCGGAGAGGATATCAAAAGCATGGCTGAAGCCGGAAGCCTTAATGTTATTTATGCTGATGTACATAAATTTGGAACAATCACACAGGTAGATAATGCTATACAACTGCACATAGATTCCATTCTAAAACACCCACTGATAGATGCCGATAAGATTAGGAACGCCGGATTAAGCGTGGTAGTGGATTGTATCAATAGCACCGGTAATATCAGCATACCTCCTTTGCTTAAAAGACTTGGTGTCAGTTATGCACTTTTGAATGATGGGAATTATGGCAATTTTGCTCACAATCCAGAACCCCTGGAGCATCATCTTCAGAACTTAATTAATGCAGTTATTGAACAGAAAGCTGACATGGGGATTAGCATTGATCCTGATGTGGATAGGTTAGCTCTGGTGTGTGAGAACGGCGAATTTTTTGGTGAAGAGTACACACTTGTTTGCGCTGCAGATTATGTATTGAGTCACACACCAGGTCCTTTGGTTACCAATTTGTCTTCATCGCGGGCATTGGGTGATCTAGCAAAATCCTTAGGTGTTGAATGTTTTTATGCACCTGTTGGTGAAGTACATGTAGTGAAAGAAATGAAATTGAGAAATGCAATTCTTGGTGGCGAAGGAAATGGTGGGATCATTGATCCGCAACTTCATTATGGCCGCGATGCGCTGATCGGTATCGGTCTGATATTGATGCATATGGCTAGTAGTAAAAAGAGTCTTTCTGAACTCAAAAAGACTTATCCGGAGTATGTGATGGTAAAGGATAAAATCACATTTGATCCGAAGCAATCAGCGACTGCATTAATGGATAGGATAGCTGAATATTTCAAAGATCATGTACTTGATCGTCGCGATGGTCTGAAAATTGATCTTGAATCTTCCTGGGTTCAGCTCAGGAAGTCCAATACGGAGCCTATACTGCGTATTTATGCTGAAGCGAGGACGATACAGGAAGCACAGGACTTAGTGGATCAGGTTAAAAGTAAGTTGTCATAAGGCCAACTTATTCTTTTAAACATTTAACCTTTTGACCCTTTTACCTTTTCATTAACTTTGCCCCTTCATATACAAACATGGGAAGAAGAGTATACCTCGATAATGCAGCCACTACCCCATTAAGACCTGAAGTTTTGGAGGCAATGATGCCCTTCCTGACAGGTCATTTTGGAAATCCCTCTTCTATTCACCAGGATGGGAGGACGACCCGAGCCGCTATTGAAAATGCAAGGAAAACCGTCGCAAATCTTATCGGAGCATCAACCGGTGAGATATTTTTTACCTCCGGTGGGACGGAATCCAACAATATGGCTGTCAAATGTGCCGTAGCTGACCTTGGGGTAACCAGGATAATCACTTCTCCTGCCGAACATCATTGTGTCAAACATTCGGTTGAACATCTGCTTGCAAAAAATGCAATTCATGTTGATTTCGTGAAGATTGATAAATACGGCCTTCCTGATTTTAATCATCTTGAATCATTATTGGCAAGTGATAAAAGAAAAACTCTTGTGACACTCATGCATGCCAATAATGAACTTGGCTCCATGCTTGATCTGCAAAGACTATCTGACTTGTGTCATAAATATGGAGCATGGCTTCATTCTGATACGGTACAGACAATTGGTCATTTTCCAATCAATGTAAAACAAACACCGGTTGATTTTTTAGCAGGTGCTGCACATAAATTCTATGGCCCCAAGGGGATAGGATTTATCTATATCAACAGCAGATGTCATATTCATCCATACATCGATGGAGGTTCGCAGGAACGGAATATGAGAGCCGGTACTGAAAACATAAGTGGAATAGTCGGACTAGCGAAGGCTATGCAATTAGCTTATGCAGAACTCGAGGAAGACAGGAAGCACATCAGTGGCATTAAGCAATATTTGAAAGATCAATTGATCGCCGCTTGTCCCGGTATTTTATTCAATGGCCATCCTTCGGACAGTTTATATACAGTTCTCAATGTTTCATTTCCTTCTGGTCCACAAACAGAATTGATGGTAATGTCGCTTGATATAGCAGGCATCAGTGCCAGTGGTGGTAGTGCCTGTAGCTCAGGGGCTGAATCTCAATCACATGTGCTTGAAGCCATAGGCCATCCTTCCGATCGCAAAGCTGTGAGGTTTTCATTCAGCCGCTACACAACGAAAGAGGATATCGATTTTGCTGTACATGAGATCACGGGGATTCTGGCGGGAGGCGTACATGCGACTGTATGAGAAGTGATGAAATAAAGGATGATGATGAAGTCACAAGTCCTGAAAAAATCTCTTCTCGCATCGCAGCAACTTATCTACGTATACATCCACATCTTACATCAACCCGTCTTATTCATGATGCAGGATTTCAATTGTGGTTGAAATGTGAAAATGAGCAAAACACAGGCTCCTTCAAATGGCGTGGCGCTCTTTCCAAATTAAGCTTACTGAAACCGGGTCTCTCAATTGTCACTGCTTCAACCGGCAATCATGGTTTAGGTGTTGCTAATGCTGCAAAGTTGTATGACCTGCATGCTAAAGTATTTGTGCCTTCATCTGCTGCGTCAAAAAAAATTGAAAGGTTGCAGCGATCTGGTGCTGATGTAGTCCTTGTAGATGGAGATTCATTAGAAGCGGAATTAGCCGGAAAGGTATTTGCCGAAAAAAATAAATTACAATGGGTCAGTCCCTACAATGATCTCGATGTGATCGCAGGTCAGGGAACGATTGGGTATGAAATTGATGAAGAGTTGCCGCTAATAGATAAAGTTTATGTCACTGTTGGAGGCGGTGGACTTGTTTCTGGTATCGGTTCATGGTTGAAACATTTTCAGCCTTACGCTGAGATTATTGGATGTCAACCTGCTAATTCACCGGAGATGTATCTAAGTACACTTGCGGGCCATGTCGTCAATGCTCCTGATGCCAAACCTACCCTATCGGATGGATCTGCAGGTCCTTTGGAAGAGGATAGTATAACTTTTGGTATTTGCAATAATGTGATCGATCGATTTATATTGATCACAGAAGATGAGATAAAAGCTGCAATCAAATATCTTTATTCTAATCATGGTTTAGTCGTCGAGGGTGCAGCTGGTGTTGCGATGGCTGCTGCTGTGAAAGATTCATTTGGTGAACGGGATACAACTTCTGTTGTGATACTGTGTGGGGGTAATATTGATCCTGCTTTGCATCAGGAGATTTGCAGGGAATGATTTATTAGGACGTTCGAGTGTCTCTGACCTCGAACCTGTATTAAACTTTCGAGGTCAGAGAC
>JBATMM010000452.1:0-1872 GCA_049289835.1 Saprospiraceae bacterium
CACCTTTTTTCACCCTCGCCATTGCCAGTATATTGAGTCTCTTGTAAGCCTGAATCGCATTGTGCCGTTTGCTGAGATTTTTTGCGAATGCCGGAGGATCTACAATGACGATATCATAAAGTGTTTCATGCGTAGTCAGATATGTCATTACATTATCCTTTACACTAGAATGTGTGCCATTAAATTTATTGATAGAAAGATTTTTATCAAGTATGCTCAATGCACTAACAGATGTATCTACTGATGTCACTTCTGTTGCTCCTCCATCTAATGCATAGAGCGAAAAACCACCGGTATAACAAAAACAATTCAATACCGATTTATCCTTGCTATAGCGTCTGACCAATTCACGGTTTTCATGCTGATCAAGAAAGAAACCTGTTTTCTGACCTGCTACAACATCAATGTGGAAGCGAATTCCACCTTCATGCACGATGAGTTCAGATGTTGTTTCACCGATTAGCCATTCATCAATTGTTTCTTTTGCATATTCGGCAGGTAATGCATCATGACTCTTGGAGTATACCGATTTTATTTTTAGCTCCTCCATTTTAGTCAATGCTTCCGCAATTTCAATGCGAGCTTTGTGCATGCCTATTGAATGCGCCTGCAGCACTGCGACTTCTCCATACACATCGATAATCAATCCGGGTAATTGATCACCTTCTCCGTGCACAAGTCTGAATGCTTCAGTATGACCAGGCTTATACAAACCCAATCGCAATCTGTATTCAGCAGCTTCGTGCAGACGTTTTTGCCAGAAAGCGATGTCAATATCTTCTTCCTTAAATGTGATGATTCTGACTGCAAGACTGCTGTCCTGATAATGTCCTACACCGATCACATCACCTCTGGAATCATGAATTGTGACCGTCGACCCATCCTCAAGACCATCAGTGGCCGAGTGAATCGCCCTTGAGAAAATCCAGGGATGACGACGTAATATTGATTCTTCTCTTCCTTTATGAAGTTTGATGCCGGGGATATCCATTACCGCAAAGATATTTAAATGGTGGTGGGTTGATGGTCGATGGAAAATAGACAAGTTGTTGGCTATTATTTTTAAGAAAACCAAAAACTAAAAACCATTGTCCTGTAAAGTTTATAACAATATTCAACCTTTAACTCTTATTAAAAACATTTAAAATACTCAAACGGCTCCCTGCATGTCTCACAACGATATGACGCTTTACATGGAGTGGCTCCATAAAGACTGATCAATGATGTATGCGTTGATCCGCATTGTGGACATTGTTTTGGTTTTCCTTCATCATGTAGAGAAGGACTTCCATTCGGAGGTGCGATACCATAAGCCAGAAGTTTTTCTTTTCCTACTTCACTGATCCAGTCCGTAGACCATGGTGGAGATATTCCCATGGATACTTTTACATCCATGACTCCTGCATCTTCAAATGCGGTCCTCACGATCATCGGTATGACATCGATAGCCGGACAACCGGAATATGTGGTCGCCAACATGACATGCCAGTGATCTTCTTCAGGAAAAATATCAACGACCATCCCCAGATCAACGATCGATATACCAGGCAATTCAGGATCGGAAACTTCATAAAGTATTCCGGCAATTTCAGTCCTCTTCAATATCATTTCCCTTTCTTCGTGACCAGAAGAAATAGATGTGATTGAAAAGTGTGGATTAGTGTTTATCATTAATTTTCCTTCGCCTTCTCCTCAGCCTTCGCTTTTCCCTTCACCACTGCATCTCGGGATATGTGCGCTGCATGAACTGAAGTTCAGCCAGGATATAGCCCATGTGTTCTGTATGACGGCCTTCTTTGCCACCGGTCTGCATTACTTCTGTTTTAGGTTGAACCAGGCCTGCCTGATTTAGTATTGATGTTATCTTTTCCA
>JBATMM010000453.1:0-4334 GCA_049289835.1 Saprospiraceae bacterium
GGATATATCTTTCCGCTTATCCAGCACGATCATCCACAATGCACTTACCAGATTAAAAGAAACAATGATCAATGTCAGCGAAACTACTGCATACGATATCCATTTTTCAATATTCATCAATTGAAAGAAAGCCGCATTCAGTTCGTTTTTATTTTTGATCTGCACAGGTGTCTTTATCAATTCCCTGATCCTTGTCTTTATTTTTTCACTATCCGCACCAGGCCTAAGCATGATTTCAATTCCGGACACAGCGCCCGGAGCATCTGTCAATGACTGTATAAAATCAAGCGAAACAAATACATACTGATAATCATAATCCTGCTTGATTGAAAACCGCCCAACAGGATAAGCTTCTTTTTCCTTAAATGCTTTGTCCAAAGGCCCGTGTTGTTTGCGATTGGGCAAATAAATTTTCAGGGACTCATACGGATTCAAATGATCCACATTTAATCTTTGCGCAATCCCCGCTCCCATGATAGCTAATTGCACCTGCCCTTGTTTCAATAAAAAATCACCATCAAGCAATACACTATCAATCGACGTCACTGATTTGAAATGGTCATCGACTCCTTTCAATGTACAGATATCCTGATTGCCTTTATAATCCAGCAGTGCAGTCTCTTCGAGTGTCAGACTGAAATCTTTTACTTCAGGCCAGGATCTGATCGTGGCAAGATCACTCGAATCAGGTACGAAAAATTTTCCTTCTGCAGGATACACTTTGAGATCGGTATAAATGGAATTGTAAAGACCTTTCAATAAATCCTCAAATCCATTAAACACGGAAAGTATCAGCAATAATGCAGCCGCCCCGATCGCAATGCCAATCGTAGAAATTCCTGTAATGACATTGATTGCCTGGAAACTTTTCTTCCCTAAGATATAACGCCATGCAATGAGTAAAGTATACGATAATCTCATCCGGGTATCATCTCATGAGTATACCCCTTATAACCTTCGATAGCCCTATAAGCCCGGCTATGAATTCTCTCCCTGATATTGTACGTGCTGAGCAGCTTATTATTCATGGATGGATACGTCCTGTTAGAAAGAAATACGTAGACCAGTTTCGATTGTGGATCATTCCAAACACATATACCCGTGAATCCTGTGTGACCATAGGTAGCAGGTGAAGAATACATTGATGTCAATTGCGACTTTGTGTGATCCAATTCTTTCATATCAAATCCTATGCCCCGGCGAGTTGAATTTTGATAACGTGAAGTGAATACATCGATCACATAGGGATCAAGATATTGTTGTCCACCATAGTATCCTTTATTCATCAACAACTGAAATAGGACAGCCAGGTCTTCAGCATTAGAAAAAAGTCCCGCATGCCCACTCACACCACCAAGCATAGCACTCGTCATGTCATGCACATAGCCCTGCACGACCTGACATCGAAAATAATCATCATACTCTGAGGGTACGATTTCATCAGGACTAAATCTTTGTAATGGTTTAAACCCAATCCTGTCCAGACCAAGTGGCCTGTAAAAGACACTATCAACATATTGATCCAGCGTCACACCGGTTTCCCTCTTTATGATTTCGGCCAGCATGATGAAGCCAAGATCGCTATACACGTATTGACCATCCTGATTAAGCGGGCTGGAATAAATCTCTTGCCGCATGCTGTCGATGTAATTGCCTTCCATAAATATATCCTGCGCCACAGGGATACAATATTTCGCATCCGGATCAGAACAATAAATGTCCTGAGGCAAAGAATGACGCAATCTGTATTGCGGAAGTGTCGCTTCATAAAATGGAATCCATGATTGTAGACCTGCATGATGTGCCATCACGCGATCAATCAGCATGTGCTCTTTATTACTGCCCCTCAACCATGGCAAATAATCGCCAAGCGTTTTATGTATCGACAAGATTCCTTCCTGATATAATCTCATCACACTCAGAGTGGTCGCAGCTACTTTCGTCACTGAAGCCAGGTCATATAAATCTGTTAAGTTGACCGAATCATTGGGCTCGTACGTATGATGTCCAAAAGCTTTTTCATAAATAATTCTTCCTTCTCTTGCAATCAAAACCTGACATCCCGGAGCAGCATGTACTTTAATCATCTGATCCACGATATCACTGATCATCTTCAGACTATCCGAACACATCCCTACACGCTCCGGCACACTGTATCCTAGACGTTTTAATGAAGGTGTTGTATAACCCTGATGCAGAGGAAAAATATTGCTCGCTGTGATAGGTAATTTTCCTTTGAAACCATATACACCTACCAGCCCCTGCGCTGTGATGTCCTCTGTCTCCGGATTATCTTCATAGGCCATGATCAGATGATCAATGTTTTCAATATACTTGAGACTATACGGACTTCCGAAAATGACCACGATGATATCCTGTTGTCGATTGAGATTTTGTACAAGCTGCAATATATCTTTGGTCAATCCAAAATTATCTGCCGGTTTATTGGTCAACACATGAATGCTGACGATGACCCGTGAATATCCTTTAAGGTCTTTGAGTAATGAAGGAATATCAACATCTGTAAGGTTCGATGGAACGAAAAATTGTTTTGCCTTCACATACGAATCCAATCTGTTTTGAAATGTTGTGGGTTGAGTACTTCCAATGGCCAGAGTTGCAATCTTTGGATCCTGCAGATTGACCATCGGGATGAGTGCTCGTTTGTTTTGAACGACAGTAATAGCTTCTTCAATTAAAAGATCTTTAATTCCGACAGCATATGGATCAAATGCCATAGCCGTTGCTCTTTCAGCTGATGGCAGTACCAGACTATCTAAGCCCAGATTGTATTTCGCTGCAAGAATTTTTCTAACCTTCTCATTCAGTAAATTGATATCCAGCTTTCGGGATTTAAAACCATTTTTCAATGTTGTAAATGCAAGATCAATATTGTCAGAGAGAAGAAGTATATCATTACCTGCATTGAAAGCCATTGTAGCCACCTCGCCAGCATCATAGTTTTTTGTCACGCCTTTCATTTCCAATCCATCGGTGAAGACAAGGCCTTTGAAACCCATTTCATTTTTCAGCAAATCATTGATCGTTGGTCGACTCAGCGTACTGGACATCAAAGGGGTAGAATCAATCGCAGGAACATGCAGATGCGCTACCATCATACTGGGAAGGCCTGCATTGATGAGTTGTTGGAAAGGATAGAGCTCGATATCTTTTAATCTCTCCATCGAATGTGATATCACGGGCAGATCAAAATGAGAGTCAACATCTGTATCCCCATGACCGGGAAAATGTTTCCCTGAAGCCATAACGCCCGATGCTTTCAAACCTTTCATATACGCAACAGCTCTGCTGGATACATCATACTTATCTTCTCCGAATGAGCGATCGCCAATGACAGGATTAAGTGCATTATTGTTGATATCAGCTACGGGAGAAAAACTAACCTGCACACCGAGTGCTTCAAGTTGCTTTCCAATAGCAAAACCCATAGCTTCAATATTATCTACATTCTGCACAGCGCCAAGCATAAGCTGATGTGGAAATGATAATGCTTTTGTTTTTAATCGCATACCCAGTCCCCATTCAGCATCCATCGATACCAGCATGGGTATCTGACTCAGTTTTTGATATTCGGCAGTGAGTGTAGCTTGCTTTTCAGGTGTGCCCTGAAAAAAACATAGTCCGCCAACAGAATATTTTTTGATTTGTGATTTTACAGAGTTGATATGTTCCTCACCCAGGTCCGAATGCGCCCTGATCATAAAAAGCTGACCTATTTTTTCATCCAGAGTCAATGTTCTGAACACAGAATCAACCCAAATACTTTCATTCAAAGATTGTCCATACCCTTCAGAAACCCTGAACAGAGAAATAAAAAATATTAAACACGTAAAAAATAATTTCATCTTCGTTACTCGTTATTCCCGTTCTACCCCCCACCCCCTGAATAGGGGGAGTTGCTAAATTTTGTTATTCGTTCCCGCACCATGACTTCGTATGGCGGGATCATCGCTGCGCTTGATATTCGTTACTCGTTACTCGTTATTCGTTACTCTCATTTTTCCCCCGCCCCCTGATGCTTCGACTTGCTTCCACGCATCCTTGTGCTACAGCTCAGCAACCAAGGGGGAGTTGCTAAATTTCGTTATTCGTTATTCGTTACTCGTTATTCGTTATTCGCCTTCTCCTCCGCCTCCGCCTCCGCCTTTTTTCATTTTCCTTTCAACTGCGGCAGATTCGGATCAATCTCCTTCGCTTTATCAAAACTCATTTTAGCATTTGCCTCATCACCGGCATGCTGGTAAGCGATCCCCAGGTTGAAATAAGCCGCTGCATTTTTTGGGGCTAATTCTATCTCCTTTTTGAAAAAGGTA
>JBATMM010000454.1:0-6129 GCA_049289835.1 Saprospiraceae bacterium
CAGGTCTGAGCAACTGGGAAGAGATAAGAAGAAGAAAATTCCAATAGCTAAAATGATTATGTTTTTCATCATTGTATTTTTTAAACTAGTCATATGATTAGAATCCAAAGTTTACACCAAATGTCACTGTTCTTGTGCTGTAATAGGTATTCCTACGGTCGATACCAGGAGCAAGTTGATCCGCATTAATCGGTAAGCGACCTCCATTGTCACCGTCGAATCTATCAGCCAGACGCACTTCAGGATCTACACCGGTATATCCTGTGATGGTCAGTAAGTTCTGCCCTGTGACATATATCCTGGCACTCTTGAAAGCATTGGATGATCCCAGATCAAAGTTGTACCCAATGGTAGCATTATCAAGTTTCACAAAGGAAGCATCCTCAACATGGGTATTGTTATAGGAAGCAGTTCTTACATTCGAATCAAAATATTTTGTTTTGATGAAATTAGCTCCTGGGCTTGGTGCCTGTATTTCGTAGAATACCCTGTTCATATTGACCAGGCTATGACCGAAAGCACCTCTAAAGAAAAGATTGACATCAAAGTTGCCGATCTTAAAGTTGTTATTAAGAGATAATTCAAAATCGGGCAATCCATTACCGACAATCTGCCAATCATCGAAATCGGTAACTCCGTCTCCATTGGTATCCTTAAATTTATAGGATCCATCTGAATTGACTGATTCCACTATCGGAGCTATGATATTACCGATAGGTTCACCCTCGACAAGAATGTGAATGCCCTGACCAGCTGGGACATTTTGACCCGGAGCTCCTATGTTTGTTCTATAGCTCTTAGGAGCTCCATCAAGGTATTTGTCAAGTATGGTATTATATGTGGAGAAAATAAGTGAAGGTGTATAAGAGAATTTGCTCTTTTTAATCAAATTATAATTGACCATCAATTCAAAACCACTTGTAGTGAATGACCCGGAATTCTCCCATGTATTTGGAGCCAGATTCGGTGGAACAGGAACAGGTGTAAATAAGATAAGGTCCTTTGTCTTTCTATTGAAATAATCGACTGAACCCCATATATTAGAATTGGCTACTGCAAAATCAACACCCACATTTAATTCATCTTTACTTTCCCATTTCAGATTAGGATTTGCATTTGTGATCGGACCATAAGAAGGAACATATCCTCCGTTATAGTAAAAACCCGAGCCTGCAGCGTAGATAGAATTTGATAAATAGGAAAAGCCGGGAAGATTACCCGTGACACCATAACCAACCCTTAACTTCAAATCATCGAAGGCATTGAGGTTAGTTACATTCGCGAGATTAACACCTGCACTCACAGCAGGGAAAAGACCTCGCTTGTTGCCTGATCCAAATCGATCTGAGCCTTCCTGCCTTACACTGGCAGAAAAGAAATAGTTCTCATTATACGTAAGATTGACCCTGCCGAATACTGCTTCAAGTTGATATCCATTATTATAAGAGAATGCACCGGCATTACCACTTTTTATTTCCGCAGCAGAGCCAATATTATTATAGCCAAATAAGTCTGTCAGAAAGCCTCCTGCTTCTAAACTATCTCCGGTGAAGTTAAACTTCTGATAAGAATAGCCGCCAAGAAGGTTATATGTTATTTTTCCAGAGGAACCTGTATATCGAATGGTAGCTTCATAAAGGTCGTTTTGTTCAAGGGCATTTTTTCTTTGAGCGACTCCATTACGGCTTGAACCCGACCGGTAAAGGGAATTACTTGGATAATATTCTCCATGGAACTCAGTGCTTTTTTGCTTTGCATATTGACCTCCAATCTTCAAGCCCGGAAGAATTTCTAATTCTGCTGAAATATTCCCCAGGAAAGAAAACTTCTGTCCATCATTCGTATTCGCTTTAACCAAGGAAACAGGATTAAACAAATCAAATCCTCCCGGTTCATTATACACGCCATTGGCATCTGCAATGGCAGAAGTCGGATTAAAAACAGTAGCGTAACGGAAAGCTTCAGGGAAACTTATATCAGAATTACGGTTGGTGGCAATAAGATTAGTGGTCACACTCAATTTATCATTAAGGCCTTTTTGAGTAATACTCAAGCTACCATTGACCTGGTCAAATCCACTATTGAGTACTACACCTTCTGCTTTACGATAATTGACAGATACCCTGTATTGTGTCTGCTCAGTACCTCCTGTCATGGACAAGTTATGAGCGTGGGACAAACCTGTACGTGAGATCTCCTTGTACCAATCTGTATTATTATTATTATTGATTCCACCGGCGGCTAAAAATTCAGAAGTTGATGCTACATCCGGAAGCTTCGATATACTTTCTACTGAAGCATAACCATTGTATTCTATTCGTGAGGTTCCTTTTTTACCTTTTTTAGTGGTCACAAGGATAACACCGGAGGAACCACGTGTGCCATAAATAGCAGCAGCAGAACCATCCTTCAGTACGTCCATGGATTCAATATCCTGTGGATCGATGCTTGATAATTTAGCACCCGGTACCCCATCGATAATAACTAAAGGTTCAGTCTGGGCGCCGATCGTCGACAATCCCCTGATCCGGATTGAATAGTCACCATTTGGATCTCCACCTGGCTTGTAAATACTCAGACCGGCAACTTTACCCTGAAGTAATTGGGCGGCAGAACTGACATTACCTTTGTTAAAATCATCAGATTTCACGCTGCTCACTGAGCCTGTTACTTCTTTAGCTCTTTGGGAACCATAGCCTGTCACGACTACTTCTTCAAACAATTCTCCTGGTGCAAGAGCTGAGTTATACACCATTTCTGAGCCAACAGTTATTTCCTGCGATTTATAACCTGTATAGGTTATCACAAGAACATCACCTGTATTGGCCATGATGGAATAGTTGCCATTAAAATCGGCAACTGTACCTGTCGTTGTCCCTTTGACCACAATGTTAGCTCCGATCAATGGCTCACCGGTTGCGGCATCTGTTAAAGTACCAGTTATTTTTTTCTGACCATAGGAAAAGCCTACAAGCAGAAAAACGAAACAAATACTCAACAAACATCGAAAAGGAATAAGTAAATGTCTGTTCATACTTAGTTAGTTTTTGAAAAAGCTGATTAAAAAGGTTTTGATTGAGTTGTGTATTACTTTAAATTGGAATAAAGCCGTCATTGACATTACATTATAGATACATGTATTGAGCATGTAATCATGATGTTTGAATATGGCAAAAGTGATCGAAACGTCCGGCAGGCATTGATGGCATAGGGAGCTTTGTCAGGTGTTTAGGATTAAATGTATTGAAAATGAAGACAATAGCTTATCCTTTGCAAGGAAGGTGTGAAATGCAGATTGGAAGAGGGATCATTCTACCCCGGAAGATTTTCGTTAAAATTTTCCGATGACAATATTAAGAAATAGTTAGAAAGATATTAAAATATTATTAGAAAAACATAAACAATAAATTTCTTCCTTTACGTACGCTTTTGGGTTCGCTTCTGTCGGACCTCTTTTTGACTGAAAGGGATACCTGAAAACTCCTAATCTTGAAAGTCTCTGCGACGTGAATTATTGACGATCGTTTGTGGCACTGATGCTAAGCATTAACTCCTGAATTCAATTTATCAAAGACTTAATACAAAGGAAGATTCAGAAAGGAAGTAATATGTATAATTGATATGCCTCTAGGTATATTTTCAAGAGTCTGATGTATCCGTTCCATGATGGAATATCAATATCTTCGGGCTCCTGTCAATGTTTTAAACTGGATATGAATCTTTTTGAATGATGAAAATTATTACTCTGCTTTTTATCTTTTCCGTCTTTGCCTTCTGGCTTCAGGCCCAGGAAAATAATCAACAACATGGCCTGACACCGGTGGAAGAAAAACTCATGCCTGATTATCTGAAGAAGCATAGCCTAACTAACGCAAGACTTATTCCAACTGCACCCCCAACCAAAGTTAGGACAATGGCAGAATGGGAACAGATACAAGCTGTCACTATTGCCTGGACCGGACAAGCTACTATACTTAAAGAAATTGTAAGGAATGCCGTCAAGGAATGTAAAGTCCTCATCATAACTACCGATTCTTCATCTGTTTCAAGTCAACTGACGAATGCAGGCATCCCATTGGATTCTGTGCGGTTTGTTGTCACTCCTTTCAATTCGATCTGGGTATGTGATTATGGAGCATGGTCTGTGTATAGTAATGATGTTGATTCACTCTGGCAGATTGATTGGATATACAACCGACCGCGACCCCAGGATGATGCTACGCCGGCAGCTGTGGCTGATTACTTACATATCCCATTGTATGAAGCTACTGTAGATCCTGATGATTTTGTGCATACCGGAGGGAATCATTTTTCTGATGGATTGCGCAATGCATTTTCCTCTATGCTGGTTCTTGAAGAAAATAGTGATAAGACTGAAGCGGAGATTGATACCATAGCTAAAAAATACCTGGGTGTCGAGCAATATGTAAAATTTCCAACCCTACCGTTTGATGGCATTCATCATCTGGACATGCACATGCGGATCATTGATGAAGAGACGATCATCGTGGGGGAGTATCCTGATGGTGTAGCTGACGGACCTCAGATCAATGCCAACATTGAATATCTCAATAATGAAATAAAGACATCATTCGGTCATCCCTACAGGATCATCAGGATGCCGATGCCACCTGATGCTAATAATCGGTACCCTGATACCGGAGGAAATTACAGGACATATACAAATGCAGTTTTTCTGAATAAGACTCTTCTCGTTCCTACTTATGAAGAGAAGTATGATACCACAGCATTAAGAATATATAGGGAGAATTTGCCGGGTTATACTGTTGTTGGGATCAATTGCAATTCGATCATTTCATCCCTGGGTGCATTGCATTGTATCACAAAGTTAGTGGGTGTCACCGATCCTCTTTTGATCGCACATGCCCGGCTTCGGGATTCGGACAATGCTGAGCAGGATTATCCTGTGACAGCTTATATAAGACATAGCAGTGGAATAGCAAGGGCTGATCTATACTATAGATTGGCAGGCGACTCTGTATATTCCAAAATCATCATGGTCTTATCAGACACCCTGCAAAACATTTGGTCCGCTGTCATACCTGCTCAGGTATCCGGCTCTGAGGTTCAATATTATATACAGGCAAGATCAAATAGTGGGAAGGAGCAGGTGAGACCTATCGTTGCCCCAAAAGGATATTTTAATTTCAGGATAAAAGCGGAACTCGTCAATCAGCCGCCGATGGCTACAATTATATATCCATTAGATCAAGCTGTTTTTTCAATTGACGATGCCGGTCTCACGTTTCAGTTTAATGCAGATGATGCTGATGGAACAGTTCAACAGATAGTATTGTACATTAATGGTGATTCAACAACTATGATAAAGACTGAACCATACACATACGAATGGGGATTTCCTGGTGAAGGTGAGTATGAAATTAGTATTAAGGCTACAGATGATGATGGAGCTGAAACATTGAGCACGCCTGTACATATAACAATTGAAGCACCTACAAGTGTGGGGATGGTGGGGGATAGGCATATCCATTTGTATCCAAACCCGGTAGAAGATGTATTATGGATCAGTAATGATGATCATAAGGTAGCAAAACTATTCGTCACTGATTTGATAGGGCAATCACTTTCACTCCCAAAGATTTTTCAGGAGGATCAATATGGTCTTGATTTCTCTCAGGTGGCCCCCGGAATTTATTTCGTAAAGAATTTAGTTGATGGGCATTTCATAAGTAACCAGGTGGTGAAGAGATAATTCTTACGAAACAGATATACTGTTAGACCACAGATAGTTTTGCCTCTCCGAGGCAAGGTTTTACCTTCGTTCACTCATCTGTTACCAATCTGTTGTCCCTCCGGGACATTTCAATGATTAGTCATTTCGCCTAGCCAGATATTAGGTCTTAAATGCGCGAAGAGATACAAGGTTGATAACAACTGCAAGCGACATTACGAACTGGTAACCTAATTAAATGCCCCGGAGGGGCGAAAGATTGGTAACTATAGACAGCCAGAAATCTCTCACTTGCCCCAGAGGGGCAACACTGAGTCCCGAAAATCTTACTCCATACCGGTCACAATTGTGACCCTTCGAGACATATAGGTTTAGACAAAACCTGATTCTCATGGCAAACACGTATACTCAGATTC
>JBATMM010000455.1:0-6404 GCA_049289835.1 Saprospiraceae bacterium
TGATGAGGCCGACAAATAATATGATCGTTACTTTTCTGTTCATCAGAAGCTGTATCCTATCAGTGCACGAATTTCTACAGCCTCATAACCATTAAGATCACGATTGCCTGGAGCAGCTTCTGTCTTATGTAAGTTGGCAATCTGTGGCAGAACAGAAATGTTTGCAAAGAATTTATCAACAGAAAAGTGTACAGCAGGTCCGGCAAACACCACAGAGTTGACCCACCCATCTTCTTTTGTGATGTCATTGTTATTTTTCAATTCAATCCCTAAACCTATTTCAGGTTTGATGAAGTGGAGGTAGCCGAGGTAAAATTCAACAGGTGAGTTATGTGTCCATTCCGCCACAGTTTTATTTACACCGTCACGGAATACTTCTTTCTCGATTTCATATTTGCCGACGATATTGAATGCGACTAAATCTTTTTGCCATCGTTTGTCAAGAATGATTTTGGTCTCGGATTCAAAATTATTTCCACCCACCTCCAGTTCTTCATAAAGAGCAACACCGATCTTGTTGGCCATTGGATCAGCGAGTTTCCATTTCCATTCGTTGCTGAAACTGATTTTTAATTCCTGAATTAAGTCATATGAAGTGGTGTCGGCAAAATTGAAAAGTTCGGAATTGAAGTAGAAAGCAGTTTGGATTTTTCGGCCAAGACCTATTTCAAACTCCAAACGCTGATCTAAATGCTGACCAAAAACATATGGACTAAATTTCCCCACTTTTCCTGCCGCAAAAGTGTTTTGAAATTCCAGATCAAAATCACCCTTGCTAAGCACATTGGTCTGATAAGTGTAAGCGAACAACCTATCCTGGCCGAATGATGCAACGGTTGATGAAACTATTAAAATGAACGTAAGTATATTTTTCACGAAGATGTTTATTTTAGTTGTCCAATTTAGGAGACCGCAAAGAACGCAACATTAAGGGAGTTTGGACATTAAAATTTACTTAAAATCTGATTCTTTGCCTCATCAAAATATCTGCTTCGTGAAATTTCTCACCTACTTCGACTCGCGCTCAGCACACTGCCTGTGTGCTGCGTAACCCCGGGGTAAAGCAAGCCTTCATTTTGCCCCATCGAAATTTTTACTTCGTGAAATTTCTCACCTACTTCGACTCGCGCTCAGCACATCGCCTGTGTGCTGCGCAACCCCGGGGAAAAGAAAGTTCGTTCTAATTTTTACCCCCGGGGTTTTCGAAACGATGCGAAGCGAGATTGAGAAACACAGGGGAAAGAATTTTTCGCAATAAAAATTGAAGGAGTATAAAGAGTAAAATAATGACGAAAAATTCGATGGGGCAAAACCTGTGAATTATATAATTCTTTTCTAAAATAGTATAATCGCTATTCATCGAAAGCGAATCAACTTTAATTGATATTCAGGTTTAAGACTTTTCTTATCCATCTCGTTTCCCTCCTTTTTCTTTTTTACCATCTTCTTCTATGGGTTGGCTCAATAGAAATTGTTTGAAGTATTGAATCATATACATATAAAACCAACTGTCATGGAATACAACCCGGTCAAAATAAAATCAATCGATAAGATTACGCATGATGTATTGCGAATCGTCACGGGGAAACCCGCACATTATAGATTCACGCCGGGTCAGGCTACTGAAATAACGATTAACAAAGACGGATGGGAGGAGGAAAGAAGACCTTTTACATTCACCAGCCTGCCGACCAATAGCTATCTGGAATTTACAATCAAAACATATCCTGAGCGAAATGGTGTGACCAATGAACTGCTGAAGCTGAAAAAGAATGATGTGTTGGTGCTGCATGGCGTATTTGGTGCCATAGCGTACAAAGGTGAAGGCGTATTTATAGCCGGTGGTGCCGGTGTCACACCTTTCATTTCAATATTCAGACAACTACATGCGAGTGGGAAAATCGGAAACAACAAATTGATTTTTGCCAATAAAACCAGAAAAGATATTATACTGGAGAAAGAGTTTAATTATCTTCTGGGTGATGCCTTCATCAATATTCTTTCTGACGAGCATTCCAAAGGATATCATCACGGTATGATTGATAAACATTTTCTTAAAGCCAATATTCCCAATCTTCGTCAGCACTTTTATCTATGTGGACCTCCGCCCATGATGGATGCCGTACATCAACAGTTGTCTGCCTTAGGCATCAAAGAAAGTGCAATCACTACAGAAGAACTTGAGCTCGCGAAGTGATCAAGGATGAAAAAATAAAACATATCCTAAATAAAAATTCAAATGAAAATCCTGTATAAAAATAAATTTCTTGTCCTTATCCTGCTCCTGATGGTGACAGTCACCATATTCATGGCTCAGGTTACTGACAAAGGTGTGCAGAAAAGAGGTTCCAGTTATTCTCCTGTTGTGGAAGAGTCATTTGACAAAGTAATGGCAAATGATAAAGCGCAAAAGGATGGAATCATGAAACGCCAGCTTGATTTGCTCAATGCACGAGTATAGCAGGTCGAACCATCGCGTCTCAAATCGCGCCATATATTCCGAACACGTATATTGCAGTAGCAAACGGATTTCAACTTTGGTCAGTGTAGAGTCATTCAGAAAATTAGCTCTCTCGTTTCCGGGAGCAGTTGAGCTACCGCACTTTGAAAAAGTATCATTCAGGGTAAACAAAAAAATATTTGCGACCCTTGATGAAGAGCATAATAGAGCCTGCATTATGCTTTCCGAAATAGATCAGTCTGTTTTTATAACCTATGACCTGGCTGTCATCTATCCTGTTCCTAACAAATGGGGACTTAAAGGAGCTACTTATTTTGAATTACGATCCCTTCAGAAAGGAATGGTTAAAGATGCTTTAGCACATGCTTTTATGAAAACAGCTGCCGGGAAACCTAAATAGATTCTGAATTTAAAGTGCTAAACAGACTGATTATTAAAGGATTACAGATAGTATTTATTAACAACAATGACGGTTGTTAAAATTTCACAGTATCTTCATATAAAGAACTTTATAAAATGCGAAAAGGTGATTCAGGTTGAATCGCCTGAGGCTAAGATGGCAAATTGATTCATTGCTAAATTTGATGACTTATGAATCCTCACCCCAAAATTGAAATATTTAAACGGCAGAAAAATTTAAAACTTAAAAAGTTACTCTTTAGCAGAACACTAAATTGAAGCTCTTCGTCAAATATATGGTCTCGATCCGATGTAAGATGATCGTGAAATCTGAGTTAACCAGCCTGGGGTTACATCCTATTGTCGTGGAATTGGGTGAGGTCGAAGTCAAAGAAAATATTACACCTGATCAGCTTAAAAAATTAAAAACTGCTTTATTGAGATCGGGCCTGGAGTTGATGGATGATAAGAAAGCCATACTGATTGAGAAAATAAAAAACATCATCATTGAGATGGTCCATTATTCGGATGATATGCCCAAAATTAATTTTTCGAATTATCTAAGCGAAAAACTTGACTACGACTATACCTATCTCGCCAATCTTTTTTCTGAAGTCACCGGCATTACCGTAGAGCATTATATCATAGCCCACAAGATAGAGCGCGTCAAAGAATTGCTTTTGTATGATGAGCTCAACCTGACACAAATATCCTACCTGTTGAACTACAGCAGTGTCGCCCACTTATCCAGCCAGTTTAAAAAAGTGACAGGTTTGACCCCGACTTATTTTAAACATCTGAAATCCAAAAAGCGTACCGGTCTGGATGATGTTTAATGCTTAATACTTCTGTTCAAAGTGTTAAAATGGCTCCCTTCGATAAGATGACGTTTGGTCACCGTCCTCAATTCATTGTTACGTTCCAGGTCTTTTCGCCTTTCCATTAGCTTAGCTATTGACCATATTAATGTGGGAATGATATAACAATATTCAAGAATTGTATAATTATTTTAAGGCGCAGGTAATGAATCTTTGTAGGGTTACAAATTCTCACTTTATAAAATTCAAATGCATGAAAAAATTGACCTTAAGTCTGATGACGGCGCTCTTGCTGGTGTCTTTTTTGCCAACGCAGACAAATGCAGCAGCAAATCCGGAAAATACTTCGCTTGCCGTTCCAAAAACAACTGAATCCACTGAAGCCACTGCGCTGATCAACAGGCTTTATGAAATCAAGGCCATGGATATGAGTAAAATGAAATCGGCTGAAAAGAAAGGACTCCGAAAGGAAGTGAAGTCCATCAAAAGCCAGCTTAGGACGCTCAGTGGTGGAGTTTATCTCTCCGCAGGGGCGATCATCATCATCCTATTGATCGTTATTCTTTTACTGTAAAAGAATGACTTGAATTTCTTAAAAATATATTTTAGGAAAATTCCTTTTCTATTCAAACCAAATCCAAAACTATAAACTAATAATCATGGGAAATTTACTTTATATCATCGTTGTGATTCTGATCCTGGGATGGGCATTCGGCTATTTTGGTGGATATGCCTCCGGAGGACTTATTCATTTATTACTGGTCATTGCTGTCATTGTACTTGTCGTACGACTCTTGCAAGGCAGGAGCGCAGTCTAATACTTAACCAAAAAACACCTTTGATTGTGTCTATAGATAATCCTGGTCAATCGAATCCCCTCCGTTCTGTCACTGCGGGCAAATATGTGCGTTACCTGACTCATGAAGATATTTCAGGTGAGCCATATTCTTTTCCGCTTTCATCACTCAGGCGAAATCAATTCAATATGAATGAAACGACTGAAGGCGTAAAAAGTGATATTGATGTGTCTGGACTGACTGGAGGAATTTCAACAGTCATTGACTATTTTGGATAAGACACGAGAGGGAACAGTATATCTTTCAAAGCAGGATCTGATGTGGATATGCAGACGTAATGTAGATTTTGGAAGATCTTGAAATTGAGAAGTAAAAATAAATCTGGAAAACAAATAGTAAGAAGGGTGGGATTTATTCCGCCCTTCTTATTTCTTTAATGTCAAGAGCAAGGACTAACCGATACGTCTGTATACTAAATTGTGAAGTAAAACACTGATTATAGATGTGTGAAAGATGTAAATCAAAAATATAATTTTATAATCATTCAACCCGTCATCCCTATACCTTCGTCTGATAAAATGTATGCCTTATGAAGATTGGCGACAGCGATACAACAGAGATTGAAAAATCAAAAAAGCATATAATAGTTCAAATCATTGAATATGTTCAAAACGCCGTGGTCAGTAAAACGATAATTAAGAAAATAACGGGGAATATAACAGTTTCATCATTTGATGCTGGTGAAGTACTGAAAGAGAAAACCTACCCCTTTGACAATTATATTCAGATCATTGATGGGACGGCCCTGATTACAATTAATAGTAAGGAATATCGTCTGAAGCTTGGCGAAGGTATCGTCATTCCTGCACATGCATCTCATTCCTTTAACGCCAATGAGCAATTTAAGATGATCTCCACGATCATCAAGAGCGGCTATGAAGACTAAGTGGATAAACTGCTTCAATCAGTGAATTCTATAACAACTTTCGTAATTATATAACATTGCGGCTGATTAAAGGCTTAATTTTAATACAGTAAAAATAGCTAATCGGTAATTTAATCTTCAAGAATTACCTGCTTGGCTAACACAGTATTGCTGGATTTATTTAATTCTTCATTGGTTATGTAAAATTACATGGCTTCCGTGGGGATGAGAGTTTTATTGATTCATCATAAATAAGCGAATAAATATCATGTAATGAATTCGCCTCTGACCCTGGAATTTAAAAATAGCAGGGTTATTGAATGCAGGATTACAAGTAAGCGAACTAATAAAACAAAATGAATTGAAATGTGATACATGCTGAATGCCATAGATTTTATATGGTTGTCAACTTTTCAATTTAATCTACACTCACAGCGTTTCCGCGGACCTTGTTTCAGCTTTCCCCTTTATTAAATGCTCCATTTTATTTGCCCCATTTCCTTTGATACTAATCATATCATTGGCTGATCACGGTCATTTTTATATGGCATATTATCGCGCATTTTTACTCTTGCTCCCACTAATTATACGAATGAATTTTAAACCCCTTTGCCTATAATAACAATTTATTTCATCTGATAAATCGAATGCAATGAAAACACCATTTTCATTTTTAATACTCATCCTTTTTTTAATACCAAATCTCAATTTTGGTCAGGCACCTTCTCTTGGAGTTGCTAACAGTTTTGCTGTATTTACTGCCGTTGGTGCATTTACCAATTCAGGCGCAACAGTTGTAACAGGAGACATCGGTACTGATGTCGGTCTCTTTTCAGGGTTCCCACCCGGCGTTGTTATTGGTTCAATTCATGTGGCTGATCCTGTAGCCGATCAGGCTGCAATTGATGTCGCATCGGCCTATATGGCTTTGGATGGACTCACATGCGGTACAGTTCTCGGTGTAACATTAGGCAGTGGGCAAATGCTCACGCCTGATATTTACT
>JBATMM010000456.1:0-13723 GCA_049289835.1 Saprospiraceae bacterium
GGCTACAACAGAGCAGGCCGTATTATGGACCAATTGGAATCTGTGGGCATTGTGGGACCTGCGGAAGGCAGCAAGCCTCGTGATGTCTTATTGTATACAGAGACTGATCTTGATGGGCTTATACAGAGGATAAGAACTAAAAATTGATTTATTCCGAAGCTTTACTTTTCAAACAAATAGCTTAACGAATACTGTGCGAATACTTAGCGAATTATCAAAATATCGCTTCATTGCTCCTGAAGTCACTAATTTGTAATTCAACGTTAACTTATCTTAACACCCATGAGGTGATACTTTTCATCTAATTTTACGTTGTTACGATTGGACATTTGACCAACTTTTATGAAATCAATATTATTTATTTCCTTTCTGTGCCTTGTTTCCTACTGTCAGGGATACTCACAATACCTGGGCGCGAAGGACTCTGACCCTGAAGCATTAAAGGTTTTGACAAAAGCCAGTGAAGGATTCAAATCAAAAAACGTACGTCTTAATTTCAATTTAAAGATCTCATATCCCGGAAAAGAAGCCGAGATAAATGAAGGCACACTCTATCAGGCCGGGAAAAACTATAGGCTTGAGTTGAAAGATTATATCATCATGTCGAATGGCACCACAAGGTGGGTGTATCTCAAAGGTCCAAACGAAGTAAACATATACAATGAATCGAGTGGCCAGGATTGGATCAGCCCTCAGGATTTTTTACAATTGTATACATCAAAAGAACTTGTGTTTGTGTTGGCTGCCAACAGACCTGATGGAACATCTGTAATCGAAGCAAAACCACTAAAAGGAAAATTTGAATCGTATTCAAAATTTACAATTGGTGTTAAGAACGGAATGCTCAGCTATATCAATGGCCTGTCATCAGATGGAACAAGACAGGAGATGTCCATCACAAATGTGACAAATCCTGCCACGTGGGATGCAACCAAACTTTTCACATTTCAGGCTGAGTCATTTCCCGGAGTTCATGTGGAAGATCTAAGACTCGATTAATCCTATATGGGGATTAAGAGTCGAGTCATCGGAGCATTCGCCAATCGAACAAGGCGAATCATTGAATATGATGCGCATCATACTGTCCAACATCAGCAGGAAATTTTCAAAGCACACATTCATCGCGGGTCAGCAACCCAGTTTGGCAAAGAACATGGTTTCAATTTAATATCAGATCATAAAACATTTTCTGACCAGGTTCCGATCAGAGATTATGAAGAGGTAAGGCCTTATATTGATCAGATCATCAAAGGCGAGGAGAATGTGTTGTGGCCCGGGAAGCCTTTGTATTTCGCCAAAACTTCAGGCACTACAAGTGGTGTAAAATATATTCCAATCACCAGAGATAGCATACCCAATCATGTCGGCAATGCACGAAATGCACTCTTCAATATCACAGCGAGATTAAAACTAAAAAACCTGTTTGATGGAAAACTTTTGTTTCTCTCCGGTTCTCCCGAACTCGAAGAAATGGGAGGCATACCTACAGGACGATTATCCGGAATAGTAAATCATTGGTTTCCTTCATGGTTGCGTACGAATCAAATGCCTGCTTATGAAACAAATTGCATTGAAGACTGGGAAACAAAAGTTGATCGGATAGCACGTGAATCCCTTCATCAGGACATGCGTGTGATCAGCGGCATACCACCATGGGTACAGATGTATTACGAACGCGTTCTTGATTTATCAGGAAAGAAAACGATAATGGAAGTCTTCCCGAATTTTCAATTGTTCGTGTACGGAGGAGTTAATTTCGAACCTTATCGATCTCAACTGGAAAGGTTGACAGGAGGGCCAATCAATAGTCTCGAAACGTATCCTGCATCTGAAGGATTTATTGCATTTCAGGATTTGGATCAAGCTACAGAAGGATTACTCTTACAATGTCATTCAGGAATATTCTTTGAATTTGTTCCGGTGGCAGAATTAAACTCTACACAACCGTTGCGATTGACATTATCAGAAGTTCAACTTGGTATTGATTATGCACTTATCCTCACTACGAATGCCGGATTGTGGGCTTATAACATTGGGGATACGATTGAATTTCTGTCCCTTGATCCGCCACGAATAAAAGTAACAGGGCGTATAAAACATTTTATTTCCGCTTTCGGCGAGCATGTGATAGCGAAAGAAGTGGAAGAAGCGTTACGCCTGACCGTTTTGAAAAATCCTTGCCTCATTAATGAATTCACTGTAGCTCCAAAGGTCAATCCCGGTGATGGTCAAAAACCATATCATGAATGGTGGATTGAATTTGGAAAAGAACCTGTTAATATGAAAAGCTTTACAGCTGAATTGAATCAGGCTATGGTTGAGCAAAATTTATATTATGAAGATCTCATTGATGGAAAGATTCTGCAACCACTTATTGTCAGGAATTTACCTCCGGGATCGTTCAGCAAGTATATGCAATCGATCGGAAAACTAGGAGGTCAGAATAAGGTACCTAGATTGGGCAATGACAGAGCTATTGCCGACGTTCTGGAACGGTATCAGCGTGGCTCCTGATGATTGAGCTAATACCTTGATTGACAGGATAAAACCTTAGCCACAGATAAAATAATATGTCATATCTTTGCAAACCATTTCAAAAAACGCCAATGCGGTTTTTCATTTACAGTTTATTGGTTATCAGTACATTAACTGCCTGCAAGAGTGAATTCGAGCAGGTTCGGATCAGTAATGATCCAGGGCGGATCCTCAAAACATCTATCAAGTACTACGATAATGGTGATTATCTGAGGGCACAAACTCTCATGGAATTGATCCTTAATCAATACCGTGGAACAGCCCAGGGAGAGGAACTATTTTTCAAATATGCCTACACGCATTTTCACCTGGCGAACTATGAATTAGCGGCGACTTACTTTACAAATTTTACGACCACCTTTGGATATAGTTCGTATACTGAAGAAGCAGATTATATGATTGCCTATTCGTATTACAAGCAATCGCCTTCATTCCGACTTGATCAGGATCCTTCCATAAAAGCAATAGATGCTTTTCAGGATTTTGCCAATAAATATCCGGAAAGTGAACGGGTGACTGAATGCAATAAACTGATCGATGAACTAAGAGTTAAACTTGAAGAAAAAGCGTTTTCACAAGGTCAACTTTATTATGATCTGAGTCAATATCAGGCGGCAGTGACATCATTTAAAAACATGTTGTCTTCATTTCCTGAATCATCACGCGCCGAAAATGTGCGCTTTCTCATCCTGAAAGCTTCCTATGAATATGCATTCCGTAGTGTGTATGCTAAAAGAGCAGAACGATATGAGGATGCAAAAACGATGTACACAGAATACATGAACCGGTATCCAAAAGGACCTCATGCAAAAGAAGCAAGAGAAATCAATAAACAAATACAATCAAACTCTAAAAATCTGTCAAAATGAGTAATATAAAAAACCTGTCTACGAATATCGATCCTAATGTTAAAGCAAGAGACATAAAGGATCTGTCATCGCGTACGACTAATATCTACGAATCGATCGCTATCATCACACGTCGCGCACGCCAACTTTCATCGGATCTAAAAAAAGAACTCCATGACAAGCTGGAAGAATTTGTCGTAGTGACAGAAACTATTGAAGAGATTCATGAAAACAAAGAACAGATTGAAATCTCACGTTCGTACGAAAAAATGGCAAATCCGACCATCCTGGCTACGGAGGAATTTATCAATGGCGATTTGGAATGGCGCTATCCGGAACCTGTAGTCAAAGAAGAAGAATTTCCGGAAGACGCTGAGTGATAGTACATCCTAACCTTACCATAAGGTATGTCGTCATTAAAAGGTAAAAAAATCATCCTTGGTGTATGTGGAAGCATAGCTGCATATAAGGCTGCCTACCTTCTCAGGTTATTGACCAGTGAAGGATGTAGCGTCCGTGTCATTATGACTTCTTCTGCATCAGATTTTGTTTCTCCACTTACATTTTCTACTCTCTCAAAACATCCGGTAGCATCAAGTATTCATGATGGAGATGCCTGGACAAATCATGTCGAATGGGGACTATGGGCAGATGCCATCATTATCGCCCCTGCAACTGCACATACGCTTGCACGGTGTGCCTGTGGTCTCAGTGCTGATATGCTCACAGCTACCTACTTATCTGCAAGGTGCCCGGTCTTTTTTGCTCCTGCAATGGACCTTGACATGTGGCAACATCCAAGTACTGTTGAAAATATAACCCGGCTTCAATCTTTTGGTAATTTTATTATTGATGTAGGCATCGGTGAACTCGCCAGTGGATTGAATGGTCCCGGTCGTATGGCTGAACCTCAGGATATCATCGAGCGGCTATCCGAATTTTTCCTTTTCAAGCAAGATATGGCTGGTGTAAAAGTTCTGATCAATGCCGGTCCAACATACGAAGCCATTGATCCTGTCCGCTATGTAGGTAATCACAGTACCGGTAAAATGGGCGTAGCGATTGCAGAAGAATTTGCATCACGCGGGTCAGAGGTCACTTTGATTTTGGGCCCCGATAGTGTATTACCTCTTGATGGCCGTATCCGCATTGAAAGAATTACATCTGCCGATGAAATGCTTACCGCATGTGAATCATATTTCCCAAAATCAGATGTTACCGTTTTAGCAGCAGCAGTAGCTGATTATAAGCCTGCAGTGGTATCTCCTGAAAAGATTAAAAAAGATTCAGACAGGATGACGATCGAACTGGTTCGTACACCGGATATAGCTGCTACACTCGGTTCTAAAAAACGAGGCCATCAGATTTTGGTAGGTTTTGCACTCGAAACTAAAGATGGAGAAACAAATGCCATCGAAAAAATGCACAAAAAAAACATGGATATGATCGTGCTGAACAATCCAAAAGATCATGGTGCGGCTTTTGGGCACGATACAAATAAGGTAACATTTCTGTATCCGGACAATAAACGGAAACACTTTGAGTTAAAATCCAAGAAAGATGTCGCATCCGATATTGTGGATGCCATCCATCAAATAAAAAATACTAATGGAGAGAATTAAGATCCTGTTCCTGCTGATATGCTTTTCCTTCTTCGGACTATCATCCGGGATATATGCTCAGGAACTGAATGCTGTTGTAGGTGTAAGTGTACCAAAATTGCAAAGTACTGACCCCGCCGTTTTTAAAACACTTGAACGGGATCTTAAAGAGTTTCTCAACCAGGAGAAATGGACAGATGACGATTACAAACCGTATGAGAAAATCGAGTGCAATTTCCAGGTGAATATCACTGCTGAATTAGGAAATAATTCATACAAAGCAGATGTAGCCATCAAGGCGATTCGACCAGTCTTTGGTTCAGAATATAAAACGGTATTGATCAATTACGTTGACCGTGATATTGTTTTCACCTATCAGGAATTTGCACCCATTGAAAACGGTACTGAGATATTTAAAGATAATCTTTCAGCTGTTTTCTCATTTTATGCGCATCTGATTCTTGGTCTGGATGCAGAAAGTTTCGCGCTTGGGGCCGGAGATGCAGAGTTCCAGAAAGCCCAAAGCATCATCAATGTTGTACCACCTACTGTATCCGATGCCGATAAAGGCTGGACAGCATTGAGTCGTAAAACGACAAGGTATTGGATAATGGAAAATCTTCTGAATACAAGGTTTAAATCATTTAAAGAAGCATGGTACAATTATCATCGAAAGAGTCTTGATGTATTGCATTCAAATCCGGGTCTCGCACTTACGACAATGGTTGAAGCCCTGAAAGAAGTAGATAAAACAAATACTTCCTATCCGAATAGTATCGGAGTGCTTATGTTTGTCACAGCTAAGAGTGATGAAGTCGTTGAAATTCTTAAAAATGGTGACCGGACACAGAAAAACGCCGTTTACGATATTATGAGGAAGCTTGACCCCTCGAATAGCGGAAAGTACAGTGCCATACGAGGTTAGTGACCAGTAACCAGTAATCAGTATTCAGTATTCAGTAACCAGTATTGTAAATTGAGAATTGAAATCTGAGCGTAAGTTGTAAGGGTATAATCATACGAATAAAGAACTTTAGCAAATTCCCTTCACAGAAAGATGCCCTTAAAGCCTAAATTTAATCTAGCCATTTTAGCATCTGGTGCGGGTAGTAATGCGGACAAGATTTGTTCCTATTTCAAAGATCATCCGCACATACAAGTCAATCTTATTATTTCCAATAATATCAATGCAGGTGTACTTCAGATAGCCACAGCTCATGGCATCGAAAGTATTGTCATCCCAAAATCAAGTTGGGCTACTCCGGAGATTGTCCTACCCGATCTTCGCACGAAAGAGATCACCCATATTGTTCTGGCCGGTTTCTTACTGCTTATTCCTGAATGGCTAGTACGGGAATATAAAGGTCATATCATCAATATACATCCTGCCCTACTGCCAAAATATGGAGGAAAAGGAATGTATGGTCACCATGTACATGAAAAAGTAAAATCTTCAGGCGATATTATTTCCGGAATTACAATCCATGAAGTCAATGAGCATTATGATAAAGGTAATATCGTCTTTCAGAAGGAAATAAATATTGATCCTGAAGATTCAGCACTACAGATAGCTGGTAAAGTATTGGAAATCGAACATTATTACTACCCAAGGATTATTGAACAATGGGTAATGGGAAAATAATTTATTTGAATCATTTTTTTGAGAGTACGGACAGATCGCGACTTGTCTGTACTCTCAAAAAAATGATTAGTCATTCATAAATATCAGATCTTCATACCTCTTCCAATCCTCTGGATATCGATATCCAAATCCTCTGACGCCCTGGAGCCCTCCTGTATGAATAGCCAAAATAGAATCATCGTCTTTAAAATATCCTGACTTTATTTTTTCTGAAAGGACATACATCATTTTACCTGTATAGATAGGATCAAGAGGAATACCGGTTTCCATTGTAAATGAATACATGAAATCGGAAAGTGTGCGATCATATCGTGCAAATCCTCCAAAGTGAGCATCCGGCCAAAGCTCCCAGTCACATAAATAAGGAATTTCGAACTCCATTAGCTTGTTCTCGATGAATTCATTTTTACATCCTTTCCATGCAGGTACAACAATGACCTTAACGTCTTCCAGAGCAGAGGCTATCAACCCACAAGCTGTTGCCATGGAACCTCCTGAGACAATGATATGCGTTGGTTGATACGTAAGACATTCATTCATGAGCTCCCCAATTCCATGGATGGCTCTTTCTCCCATTCCGCCTTCTGCAATAAACATTGAATCAGGATAAGCAAGAGTTGCATCAACTTCACCAAATTGATTATACTTTTCCGGGGTAAGAAAAAGAATATCTTTTGATAATGATCTTAATTCTTTAATGGTTGGATTTTCCATGTCGGCCTCATAACTCCTGATCACACATATCAATTCTATTTTAAAATGAGCGCAGGCATGAGCGAGACTATAGAGATGATTACTGAACATACCTCCTTTACTTACAATAGTCTTTATGTTGTTATCTAAAGCAAAAGCAATATTGTTCTTAAGCTTATAATATTTATTTCCATCAGCCCAGGATTGTATCAGGTCAAGCCGTTTAATAAATAATTTATTATGCCCCCAATCACATTTGATTTGTTGAACCGGACCTGGAACAAACTTCTCCCGAGTGGCATTATTTCTAATCATTTTCGGATTAAAAGATTTAATAAAAGTCCCCTGGTTGCTGAGCTGTAGCAAGAGGTTGAGTCTGGAACGTCGAAGCATAGCGGATGGTTGCTGAGCTGAAGCACAAGGTTGAGTTAAGCAAGTCGAAGCATAGGGGCAAATGACAACTAAGGCTGAATCAACACTATCCGCTTTGTCCGTATGGTACGACCAAAGCTATCCTGAAGACGGTACAAATAAGTACCTCGCTGAAGATCTCCCAAATCCACTGCAATTGTTTTTTTAGGATCATCAACCACGACGTCTGTTTCTTTCACAGGCACACCGAGAATATTGAATATTTTTAATTTATATCGACCGTACAGAAGATCACTCATCTGGAAGCGTACAACATCAAACGTGGGATTGGGGTAAGCGAAAATATCAGGCCTTGATGGCTTTTCAGAAAATATACGAGTCACCAATGGAAATGTTTTGAATTCAATCCGTACAGGTTGGTAATTTTCTTTTATTTCAATATCCGCCCATTCAAGTCCTGTATCTGTTGAAACAAATCTGAGGATCTCTTTGTACGTAATGGTTTTCAAAGCAGGAATCTGTGTGGTCACATCTTTCCAGGCATAGCCTTTTTTCATTTCAACTTTTAAGGTTCGTTTTTCCAGGATATGCTGCCGAAAAACATCATTGACTTCAGTCGGAAGGTAGAGTGTGCCATCTCCATCAACATCTATATTATATGAAAGTATATACGTGATACGACAAGAATCGGGAAGTTGAGCAGGTGTCCATGTACAATTAAGATCATGTGGCCATGCAAATACTGTCTGCATTTTCCCATAGTAGTCATATGTCTCTCCAAGCCCGCCTTCAAAAAATGGTTTTAATGGGGGTGTCAGAGAATAGACTAATTTATTTCCGGGACAAATCGGATTGTCTTCAATGATCTGTACAATCTGAACTGCATTTCCTGATACCTGAAGAATAGCATCCGTTTGTTTTCCATTGATCAGACTGGCGTATGTTATTTTATCCCTTTCTCCTGTCACCACTACCCTTCTGCTTAGTGCATATGGGGCTTTGAGTGATCGAAAGTCCCAGACCTGTCCGGGCCCAGGAGGAGTCACCATCAAATCATCAGGTAAATATTCATTTGCATAATAGATCGTATCCTCAGCCAGCTCTGTCCACTTCATTTGTTGTGCGGATATACCAAGCCCAAGGGACATGAACATAAAGAGGATGATATATCTGATCATTGCAACCATTGCAGTCCTACAAATTTAAAATACTCTCCCTGACGTTGCATCAATGATGCATGATCTCCTGATTCTACTATTTTCCCATCCTGCAGCACGATGATCTGATCTGCATATTGGACTGTAGATAACCTGTGTGCGATGACAATAGATGTACGTCCTTCCATCACTTTTGAAAGTGCTTCCTGAACCAGGCGTTCTGACTTTGAATCAAGAGAAGCTGTAGCTTCATCAAGAATCAGAATCGGAGGATTCACAAGAAGAGCCCTCGCTAATGTCAATCGCTGTCGCTCTCCCCCACTCAGTGTACTTCCCCTGTCACCCAGAACAGTATTATACCCTAATGGTTGACTCATGATGAATTCATGCATTTGCGCTATCGTCGCCACATCTATGACTTCTTCCATCGTGGCTTCAGGTTTTCCAAACGCAATATTGTTGAAGATGGTATCATGAAATAATACAGGATCCTGGTTGACAATGCCCATCAGGCTGCGAAGCTGTTTGATATTAAATTCCCTGATGTCTGTACCATCAAAATAAATACGGCCTTCTGTCACATCATGAAAACGGGGTAATAAATCCGCTAGTGTTGATTTGCCTGATCCGCTTGAACCAATGACAGCTAATACCTGGCCTTTAGGAATAGTCAGATTAATATTTTTAAGTACCCAATCACCTCCTTCATTATATTGAAATCCTACATTTTCAAAAACTATGGAATTTTCAAAAGAATGAATTTGTTTGGGGTCGCTCTTCTCAGCGATTTCCTCCTGATTGTCAATAATCTCATTGACGCGTTCAACAGCAGCAAGTCCTTTCTGAATATTATAATAGGCAGAAGAAAATGATTTAGAGGGAGCGATCACATTGAAAAAGGCGTATAGGAAAGCAAAAAAAGTTTCCGGTTTTATTTCAGATGTAAAAACAAGATGGGCACCATACCAAAGCAATACCGATACGATGACAATACCCAGCGTCTCGGATAAAGGTGAGGACAAATCCCTTCTGTACATGATACGCGTGAGTAATTTTTTATATCGCTCATTGATCACGCTGAAGCGATTCCGTTGGTATTGCTGTGCATTGAATCCCTGAATAATACGCATGCCATTGAGACTTTCTTCGACATGAATCACAAGATCAGCTAATCGGCCTTGAGCTTCTTTGGATTGACGTTTTAAATTGCGACTGATACGTCCGACAATAAATACTGTGATCAGAATAAGTACAAAAACAAATATAGTCAGCCTCAGACTTGTAAATAGCATGAAGGTGATACTCCCAATGATCACTATAGGTTCCTTAAAAACAGCCTCGATGACATTCAATATCGAATATTCTATTTCCTGAACATCCGTACTTATTCTTGACATCAGGTCACCCTTTTTCCCTCGGGTAAAATAAGCTAGCGGAAGATGCATATATTTTTCAAAAACAGCATTGCGCAAATCCCGGACGATACCATTTCGGACCTGCGCCATAAATACAAGCGACAGATATCGAAAGAGATTCTTTAGAAAAAAAATAATGACGAAAGTGATGCATACCAGGAGCAGAGCTGTCTCCTGTGAGTAAAGCTCAACCAACCGCCCAAAGACATATTCAAGCCATGACTGAATATTATTGACACTAAATGGCACTGGAGCAGTCGAAGGCTTAACACGTCCGAAAAGAATCTGAAAAAATGGAATGATGATCGGGATACTGATCACCATGGAAATGGCCATCAGTATATTACAAAGGATGTTCATCAGAACAGGCCCTTTGTATCGCCTCAGATAAAACAATAACTGACGTGTAGGGGTTTGCCCTTGAGTCACCATCAATCTTCCAGCTTGAAATGATCGAGGAAGCCGGTATTGAAATCTCCTTTTCTGAATTGGGGATCCTGCATCAGTTTTTTATGGAACGGAATCGTTGTCTTAATCCCTTCAACGATAAACTCATCTAGTGCCCGTTGCATTTTCAGAATGCAATCTTCACGTGTGGGAGCTTTACAAATAAGCTTGGCGATCAGACTATCGTAATAAGGAGGAATGGTATACCCTGCATAAACATGAGTATCGACACGAACACCGTGACCTTTCGGACTGTGGAAAGAAGTGATCGTACCCGGACTCGGCATGAAATTATTATAAGGGTCTTCCGCATTTATACGACATTCCATCGCATGACTATTGGGATAATAATTTTTCCCTGAGATCGGAATGCCTGCAGCTACTTTGATTTGTTCTTTGATCAGATCATGATCAATGACTTCTTCTGTCACAGGATGTTCAACCTGTATCCGCGTATTCATCTCCATGAAATAAAAATTCCTGTTTTTATCTACCAGAAATTCAATCGTACCCACACCTTCGTAATCAATAGCTTTCCCGGCTTTAATAGCGGCTTTTCCCATTTTGTTTCGCAGGGATTCATCCATAAACGGAGAAGGTGATTCTTCAAGTAATTTTTGATGACGGCGTTGGATTGAACATTCTCTTTCTGAAAGATGTACGACATGACCATGTTGATCACCGACGATTTGAAATTCAATGTGTCGGGGCTGTTCAATAAATTTTTCGATGTAAATACCATCGTTGCCAAAAGACGCTTTTGCTTCTTTACGGGCTTTATCATACAAATCTTCAATTTCTTTTTCATTCCAGACTACACGCATACCTTTTCCTCCTCCACCGGCAGTTGCTTTCATGATCACAGGATATCCAATGTCCTTGCAGATCTTTCGGGCATGTGCGGCATCCTGCACAAGGCCACCACTGCCAGGTACTACAGGAACACCGGCTTTAATCATCGTTTCCTTAGCTGTAATCTTATCCCCCATCATGGAAATCATATGAGGTGTGGGACCAATAAATTTTACACCATACTCTTTACATACTTCAGCGAAATCCGCATTCTCTGCCAGAAAGCCATATCCAGGATGAATGGCATCTGCATTTGTAATCTCTACTGCAGCCATGATCCTGGGAATACTGAGATATGAATCGCTTGACTTCGGTGGACCGATGCAAACAGCTTCATCAGCAAAACGTACATGCAAACTATTTTTGTCAGCCGTGCTATATACTGCTACGGTACTGATGCCCATCTCCTTACAGGTTCTGATCACTCTTAAGGCGATCTCACCTCTATTCGCAATGAGTATCTTTTTGAACATCAGGAAAAGATCTGGTTAGAAAATGAATTTGGAAAATAGATCTGTTGAATAAGAATTAAATCTTTCTTTCAACCATTCGGATCAACGAGGAATAATACCTGATCGTATTCAACAGGTGAAGCATCTTCAACTACTATCTTCACAATCTTGCCTGCCACTTCTGATTCGATCTCGTTGAAAAGTTTCATGGCTTCAATGATGCAAAGCACAGAACCTACTTCAATGGAGTCACCCGGCTTGACATACACAGGTTTGTCAGGAGATGAAGATCTGTAGAATGTACCTACTATCGGGGAGCGCACTTCAACAAGATTATCTTTTGAGGCAGCAGCCGGACTACTTCCATTTCCTTCAGATTCAACATTTGTTTTAACAGGAGCTGCAGGTTGTGGAGAAGAAGTTGATTGCGGAGTATAACTTGTTACAGGTAATGGGCCCATAGCAGGTCCAAAATCCATTGATCTGTGATGATAATATTTGGTCTTGACAGAGAATTCTACTTCACCCTGTTTGTATTTGAACTCTGCAAGTTCTAACCTGTTGACAAGTTTAAGTAGCTCTTGAATTTCTTTAGAATCCATAGGAGAATTTATTTAGCCCTTTCTATATAATTTCCGGTTGCCGTTTCAATTTTAATTTTTTCACCGACATCAATAAACAGGGGCACTTTGACGTCAGCTCCTGTTTCAACTTTTGCAGGTTTCAGTGTATTCGTTGCTGTATCACCACGCATGCCGGGTTCAGCATATGTTACCTCCAAGATAACATATTGAGGCAATTCAACAGCGAGTGGAACCTCATTAACTGCATGCATGAGTATTTCCACGCCAAGTCCTTCTTTCATGAATTTTGCATTGTCAATCATGGATTCCTGTACGGCGACCTGTTCGTAGGATTCATTGTTCATGAAGTGATAACCCATATCATCATTATATAGGTATTGGAAAGCCCGACGCTCGACCCGAACAACATTGATGGTATGGCCTGATGTGAAGGTATTATCCACTACCCTGCCAGTGGTCAGGCTTTTTAGTTTCGTGCGGACGAATGCATTCCCCTTTCCGGGTTTAACATGCTGAAAATCAACAATAATATATATATCATTATTAAATTCGAGGCAGAGACCTTTTTTAATATCTGCTGTGGTAGCCATAGAAAATATAGTAGATGAAAAAATTTGAGGGGGCAAATATAGGTCTTTTTGCCCCATCGGCCCCTTCGAATACTTCGTATTCTCTCCTCTAAAGGGGATTAATAGGCCCAGCTCCATAGGCTGGCACCCCAGGTGTATCCGCCCCCAAAAGCTGTAAGGATGATTTTATCACCCGGATTGAGCTTATCCTGCCATTCCCATAGGCATAGAGGGATCGTTGCACCGGTGGTGTTACCATATTTCTGAATATTGATCATTACTTTTTCAATCGGGAATTTTAGCATATCGGCTACAGCCTGAATGATCCTGAGATTAGCCTGATGAGGCACGATATAAGCGATGTCATCCGGACCCAGATTATTGCGTTTCATGATCTCACTGACGGCTTCGGCCATTCCTTTTGTTGCTGCTTTGAAAACGGGTTTACCATCCTGGTACAGGAAGTGCATTTTCTTATCCACCGTTTCGTGTGTCGGTGGATTTCGTGATCCTCCTCCCTTCATGTGAAGGAATTCAGCTCCTACACCATCTACTC
>JBATMM010000457.1:0-9019 GCA_049289835.1 Saprospiraceae bacterium
ATTAAAAAAGTCGTTATTCGTTATTCGATATTCGATATTCGTTATTCGTTATTCGTTATTCGTTATTCGTTATTCGTTATTCGTTATTCGTTATTCGTTATTCGTTATTTATTTCAACGCTTCCATCACTTCTTCTTTCCTCCTACGACTCACTTCCACTTTCGTATTATCCTTCAGCACGGCGAAGCCATCGTGATCAATAAATGAAATAAACTTTTTATTGACAAGATGACTCTTGTGCGTGCGGATAAAATTCTGTGGAGTCAACAACGTATCATATTCGCCAAGTGTTCTTGAAATGAGATAACTCTTTCCGGAAGTCACAAAGAACTTCGTATAGTTTCCTAAAGCTTCGCATCTGATGATTTCATGAGGTTGTAGAAAATGGACCCCTTCTTTTGTAGGCAATGCCAATCTGAAGTCTTCCGCTGAAGGAGCAGACATATTGTGCATGATATTCTTCAGCAAATCATATTGTTGTCGATAATCTTCGTGGCCTTCTATGAAACGATGCACCGCTGCCTGCAATTCTTCCATATCCACAGGCTTGAGCAGATAATCGAAAGCACTGTAACGGATAGCCTGAATCGCATATTCGTTATATGCCGTGGTGAAGATGATCTTGAAATTTTTATTGGGGATTTTTTCAAGCAGCTCAAATCCATTGAGATGCGGCATCTGGATATCCAGGAACACAAGTCCGGGCTGGAATTGATGAATTTTCTCCGCAGCCTGTCGTGCATCATTGCATACCATCACATCTGTGATTTCAGGGATGGTCTTGATGATCATCAGCCGCAGCGCATCTGTGGCCCTTTGTTCATCGTCGATCAGTAATACTTTTAACATGATGATTAATTTTGAATAGGAAGATTTATTTCAACCCTGGTCCCGATACCCTGACCATCTTTATCTTTCAGATCGATGATCTGCATCGAACCTGACATACCTCCGTTTTTTTGAATAGCCTTCAGACGTTCAAGGGATACTTCGATTCCTTTACTTGTATGTTTTTTATCCTGCCCTGTCGATATTTTTAATTCACTTGCTTTCTGACGGCCGATGCCATTGTCTTCGATGATACACTTTACATACTCGCCTTCATCAGTGAATGATATTTTCAGCTTGCGCATACCTTCCTTATGCATCAATCCATGCCAGATCGCATTTTCAACAAATGGCTGAATGAGCAGTGTTGGGATTTTTACTTCATCAGTATCGATGTCCTCATCACAATCGATTTCATATGTAAATGCATCTTTGAAGCGTACAGATTCCAACTCGACATACAGTTTTAAAATATCGAGCTCTTCTTTAAGCGAGATCGTTTCTTTATCACTATGAATGAGAATGGAGCGCAATAATTTTGAAAACCTGGATAAATATTTAGTCGCTACCATTTCTTCATTGGCCAGGATCATCTGTTGGATGGAATTGAGGGCATTGAAAAGGAAATGAGGATTCATCTGCAGGCGTAAGCTCTGCAATCTTGATTCGGCGGCCTTCTGTTTGTTCTGAAGGACTTCGATATTTGCTTTTTGTTTTTCCGTTTCAGCATCGTTGCGTTGTATCTGGTTGACGCACAATATGGCTATAGTAGATAAAATGCTGAGGTGGCGTTGGGTAAAGAAATTCTTTTTGTGATTTTCGCTATCGATGACACCGATGACTTTACCATCCATGGTGATGGGGACTGACAGTTCAGAGAGTCGTTGTTGATCATCTACAATATAGCGGGGATCTAAGGTTGTGTCATTGATCAATGTGGGTACACCGCTGATCGCCACATTGCCTACGATCCCCTGGCCTACAGGAATATCTATGGGTTGATGAATGGTAAAATCTTTTGTACTCTTTGGGCCGTAGGCAGCTTTCTGGACCAGCACATTACGTTCCGTATCCAGGAGATAGATGACACAATCTTCGAACTGTAGTTTACTGATACAATTTTTCACCACATCCCAGAGTAATTCGTCAGTGGTCTTGTGTCTGTTTATTCTTGAAGCGAAATAATTAATAACTGCTTCTGTTTCCAATTCTTCAGTGCGGATCTTTTGTTTTTTATTGAGGCCCACAAAGAACCGGTATAGGCCGAAGATTAATATACCGATGGAGACTATCCTGAACCACCACTGCTGGTAGAAAGGAGTGGCAATGATAATGGTCACTTCGTTTTCAGCGCTTTGCCAATTCTTGTTGTCATTACTTATCCTTACTCTGAAAACATATTTCCCCGGAGGAAGGGAGTTGTATTTTACTGAATTCTGATCGGCCACTTTTATCCAGGTATCATCAATACCGGATAGCTGGTATTCATAATAAGTTCGCACATGCGGGGAATATTCTATTGAACTAAAATAAAATGCGACTTGTCTATCCGTAGCTGAAAGCTTAAAAACGGCGTTGTCGTTGATATGCGAAACGATATCCTTGGTTTCAATTTTATTGATTAAAGCATTTAAGGTGATTTTTTTATTGAACAGCGAGTCCGGATTAAAATATTGTAAACCGCGGGGGGTGCCAAAAACGAATTCACCATCCGGAATCTGAAAATAGGAACCTACCCTGAAGCCATATATACTTAATCCTTGTCGCGCATCAAACGTAATCAATGTGGAATCTTCCGGTGTGTAACAAGCCAGGCCGATATCATTGCCTATCCACATGCGATTGTGTTTGTCCAGCAGAAGACCTTCTGCCCTGTCGATCAGCAAGCCGTCTTTTTGTGTTAATGTCTTAATTCGTCCATCCGTAAATAAAATATTTAATCCGAAACGGGTCCCTATGTATATATTTTTACTGCTATCTGCTCCAATGTCAAAGATGCCATTGGTTATTAAACCATCTTTCGTCGTGTATTTCTTCATTTGATTGGTAGCCAGGTTAAAATGTGTGACGCCTCCATTCGAAGTTGTAGTCCATAGATTATCCTTATCCGTGAACAGGAGTAGCACACAGCTGAGGGAATCATATTTTGAAAGAATCGAATTTTCAAAATTGTCAACTTCAAATGTGGCAGGGTTGATTTTACAAATGCCGTTTTTACCCGTCGCCCACACAAAACCATCAGGTCCTATAATCAACCGTAACAGCCGCTCCATCTTAATCGTATACTTTGGTTTGCCGGTTGAGGTAATGTGCCTGAGTAAATGATTATTTTTATCGAGGACTATGATCCCTTGTGTATTCGTTGTCACCCATATATGATCAAAGCGGTCAATGGTGATAGATACGATTTCCTGTGGGCTTGGTAATGGCTCGCCTTTTTCATCGTGGTAGTTAAGGAAGTGGGTTGTATTTGTATTCCTGTTCCACACCAGAAGACCCACAGCGGTACCTATATAAAATGTATTGTTATCCTTTGTAGCAATTCCGGCGATATAACCATCATAGCCATTCCCGTTCTGATCTATAAATACATTTTGATTGCCGACGATTTCATTGCTGTTGAAATAGCTAAGTCCTTCCGGATTGCATGTGATGAAGACCCAACCAGAAGGGCTGACTTCAATAGTCGATGATGTATTATCACTGATCGTTGACGCATCTGCGAAATGGTGTGTGTGATTATAGATTTTATTGGTCTTGGCATCATAAATGTATATGCCGGACATGAGGGTGGTTAGAATATATTGATGTGCTTTTATTTTTTCAGCGAAATTGAATGAGGCCGTGATCGGTTTTCCAAATTGATCGTTTAAATTTCGGAATGGATATGTTATTTCTTCCGTGGATAAGTCAATGAGTTTAACTTCTTTGTCAGACTTGTCAAAATATAGTAATGTCTCCCCATCCATTTTTGTCAATGCGTTACAATGAGGTATGGCATATCTTTTTTCAACATTTTTTGTCCCGTAGTTAACCATGTAAAAACCATCTTCCTGCACAAGGAGGTAGTGGGTATCATCATAATGAAAAACCTGTTTATAATATTTTGTCTGGAGTGAATCAAAGCCGGCTATGGTGTAAGGAGTGAATTGACTGAACGAAAGAGAATCGAGTTCTGTAAGTGGTGTACCCGGTGTCAGATAATAATGACCTTTTGAAGTAAAGAGAATGAGATTTCCATTTTCCGTCTCGATGATCCATCTTGTTTTAACGAAGTTTTTCTGATCATAAAGTCCTACTCTGTGAAACTTCCGTTTTTCATCTACGATGGTGAGATTTCCATTTGAGGTGAGGACCCATATCCGGTTGTTGCTATCACATGCCACATGAACGATATAGCTGTTTTGTAGTTGTGGATATTCGGTTGCATAATATTTCTCCACTGATTTTCCATTGAACATATTCAGGCCGTTTCCGGTACCAATCCAGAGATTACCTTTTTTATCTGTGGCCATATCCACCACACCGAGATAGGATAGTCCGTTGTTTGTGCTGAGATGCCTGAAAGTAATATTGCTTTGCGCCCTGGTATTCATGCCCACTGAAACTATGGATAGGAGAAGTATTAATTTTTTTATCATAGTACGCCGGCGGGTATTCACACCCGCTCTTTCTTTCACATCAATAGATTTAGGCAGCAAGACAATCCCGGTATGCCAGTAAACTATTGAAATTGAACGTATGGCAAAGTAAGTAATTATTTTACGGTCACTTTTGACGATTGATCGGTGAAGTAAATTGCAAGGTCCGGACCTGTTATAAAAGTCCTGATGGATTTTGAAGGTTTAGCTTGTCTGATCATAAGGCATAGAATTATGATGTAAACATAGAGGAGAGAGGGGAGAGAGAGGGTGGAATGTTAGTGATCGGGTGAGGGGAGTTATTGAATGGGGAGCATGTTGAGAAAAGAGGTATTTCTGAAGAATTTTTAGTAAATTAGATCAAAGATTTTGAGTTAATGCAAATAGCTTTTGTCAAAAATTTATTGGTCACAATACTTTTCATATGCTGTGGCCAATATTTCATTTTAGCGCAAAATACAGGTTTCAGTAAGACTTACTTTCTTGAGAATAGAAGCACAACATTTCATGCAGTTAGGCAAATGGGCAATGATATAATTGTACTAGGTCAAATGGGCCGAGATACAAGCAGTTACAATGGCGTCTTTGTCGCCAGAATGGATACATTCGGAAATGTAATTAAGTTAAAAATATTCCAGGATCCACTTTCACAAAACAATGTAAACCTTGCTTATTTTAGTTGTGAAGCAATCTGCTCTACCCCGGATAAAGGTTTTATTTTTGCGGGGGCAACCAGATTCAATAAAAATATTTTTGTAATAAAGGTGGATAGTACAATGGAGTTCGAGTATTATAAGGAATTTACTAGTAGTGTGATCGTTCGATATGTCAATTATTTAATTTACTTCCAGGAAGCTTATTATGCAATAGGTATTTTCCAAACTTCAAACCTTGATTATGATATATTTATTCAGAAAACAGATTTGGCTGGAAATTTTATTTGGGAAAGGACATATGGAATACCGACTTATTGGGAAGGTGCTACATCTGCTATAATAGAAGGGGTTGAATTAAAAATATTAGGTAATGATTGGTTTGATCCAAACAGTAACGTATACAATGATGAAAGTAGTTGGAATAAAATTTTTACAATTGATTCTTCTGGGGTAATAAAATCAATTTGGAGGGGGCAAAATAAAGAAGAAGGATGGGCGCCTGAAGGGCTTTTAAAAATTAAGTCCAATTATTATTACACAACTCATCCAGGGATTCAACCATCAAGTCAAACACTTCATTATGCTCCAGAAATTGTTTGTCGCGATAGTCTATTTAATATTAAATGGAAAAGAACTTATGGTGATACATTTCTACTAAACTGGTTCAGTAATATTGCAGTTGGTCCTGATAGCTATCTCTATGCTGCAGGTTACATCCCCGATGGTGTCACCTGGGGCAGGGTATGCAAGATTAATCCTGAAAATGGAGATCTTGTTTGGGATGCAAGAGACACTGCATTTTATATTCCCGGATGGGGATCACGGAACAGGATGGAAGGTCTGACGGTTCTTCCAAGCGGTAGTGTGATCGCTGTAGGATATACGGTAGATTATACGACTCACGAAAACGGCTTACTATACAAAGTCACAGCAGATGGATGCATTGATACATTATGCAGTACAGTGGGGATAGAGGATTATATTTATAATCAGCAGCACAAAGTAAAAGTGTATCCTAATCCTGCGGTGGATGAGATTAATATTGATGTGGGAGATGAGGAGAATTTGCAATTGGATATTTTCAATTTACAGGGACAAAAAATTATTCATCAAATTCTGACCTCTGGAAATAATAAAATAATACTTAACAATGGGATAATCCCCGGAATGTATTTCTGGAGAGTGTACGATCGTAAAGGAGTGGGAGTGGAGAGTGGGAAGGTGATTGTGGAGTAGACGTCCACGAGATCGCCAGCCATCACCCTCTTTCACTTTCAGGTGTCTCTCAACATATTGAGTTCCTGCGGACCAATCAAATTCTAAGGTTCGAAAAACAAACTCCTTATCTATTGTATTCAGTTGATCTTGAAGTTTTCGACAAAGTCAGACAAAGCATCATAAACTATCTGATAGGGATTTAATTTTCATTGGTTGACGCTTTGGATTACATACAAGCTTACTCCGCCCCAATCGCCACAATCTTATACGAGGTAGCCCCAATTGTAAAATCATAGGGTGTATAATTTGCCAACCATAACGTACATCCCGTCGTAGTCACATTTTCTACTGTGATGGTGAGACCCTGGATACTACCGCTGGTCACATTGCCGATGTACACAGACGGAGGTGAGGAAAATGCAGTACCAAAAGTTACATTTGACTGCAATGCTGAATTGAATTCATTGTAATGCGGTAAACTTCCTGCAGCAAAACTAGCCGACAATATTTCTGTCCTCAGTTGTGTACCTGAAGAATTTCTTACGATCCCTTTATCTCCTTTGACAGTCATCGTTCCATCCGTAACTATATTTCCATTTTTTGCTACTGATGTCACGACATCTCCAAGATTGGTTTCAAGACTGATGAACTTGCCTGTTCCCGCATTCCGGACCTGGATGATTTTATCCGCGTTACTCAGGTTCGTATTGTCGCTAAAAATACTGGAGCCTTTTCCATTAGAATGCAATTCCATCACAGATCGATTATTATTCGCATAATTATTTGTGAATACCGCAGCTACCGAATGATTGCTTGTGTTCCCTACGGTACCAGCCACTCCTATTCCATCAAAGCCTTGTGATTCTCCATATACGCCGACACCATCCGTCATATTGATACCGGTGACAGCACCTACATCTTCATTGTGCGTATATCCAATTCCTTTGACTGCAATAGCCTGAGGGTTACTACTATTGCCAATACCAAGTACACCAACACCTCCATTGATTCCACCTCCCGCAATTCCTTTTACACCGATACCATTCGGATCATTTGTATCTGCTTGTCCCAGCACACCAATACCTCCATTTGCAGAAGGCCCTGTTGTGCCTCTTACAGCTACACCACTTGCAGCCGCACTAAAGCCATCAATACCGAGCGTTCCAACTGTATTGACATAAAGGCCCGCATTTACATTTGTTGATTTTGATAAATTGATTTCCACACCTCGTCCGAGACCTTGTTGTTGTACAATCACATCAGATTTAGTTGAATTGACATTAGGCACCGTAAACAAAGCTGATGTTCCGAGCGTAGATGAAACACCCAGTCCAAATCCGGTTCCGCTATTTGTGATATCAACTACATTTCCTGTTTGTCCTGTATTGGATGAATTGATATACATAGTACTTCCAAGTCCGTTATTTCCAAGAGACAATGCCGGAAATGCATTGGCAGCATTTGTGTTTTCAAATCGTGCACCGATTCCATTATCACTCCGGCCATACAATGCCATACCTGTGCCCTGTGTTACGGCATCAATTCCGTTTCCGTTGCCGGTTATTTTACTCATCCGTACTTTTAATCCGGGACCACTACCTGCATTCGTGACATCCATGACAGGTTTCGTGTTATTTGCATTTGAAATATTGAATTGACTCAATATCCCTAAGCCTACAGTAGATGCATTGAATGTCGTATCTGTATTTGTAGCAGAAGTTGTCAGAAATGTTCCGGCTTTTCCCAGCGTGCTGATGGATGTACCCATGATACCCGATCCACTATTCTGTACTTCGCCGAGCACACCTACACCACCTGCATTAGCATGCGATCCTTTGACACCTGCAAATCCTGATGTCGTACTATAACCATACACGCCATGATTGGCAAACGAAAATCCAAAAACACCTATGCCTGTATTACTTGTTCCGACTACACCCAATCCATTCGAGTTATCTCCCCATACACCCATCGCTCCTGCAGGTGTGATGCCACTGCCTGCATTTCCACTTTTGCCATAGATAGCACTTGCACCTGAAGTTGTATTCGTATTCGTGATCCCAAATAATTTTGTCGGACTTCCAAAGGATACATTGTAAGGCAGTATCAATGAATCATTTCTTCCTTTCCATTGATTGTTCAGTCCGTCCCATTTTAATATTTGCTTATCAAAAGGCACACCGAATGCGACATCAAGATTTTGAATTTTGACAACATTAGGGTTAGGATACGTTCCTGATAGATCTCCACCGGCAGGACCTATGGGAATAATGGGCGTACCACTATTTAGAATTTCCTTCCAAATACCACCGAAGGCAAACCAGAAACTATGCGTGTCAATATCATACACTAATAAACCTTCAGCAGGTGAGATGACGGATATTCTTTCATTGGTTCGCAGTCGGGGTACCAATACACCTTTGGTGTGGCTTGAGACGTCAAGCATGGCAGAAGCATCAGCAGGAACACCATTCTCATTGACAGAAACACCTTGTGTATATCCTGTCACCAGGATGCATAAAACGAAAACGGATGTGAATAGATTTTTCATTGTTTATTATTTTATGATCCAAATGTAAGGTGACCATAAATGGATGAAATGCAATTCCGATCCTGTGGTGAGTGAAAATGATTGAAAGGAAAATGAGCTGAATAAAAAAAGAAAAAGCGCTGAAC
>JBATMM010000458.1:0-2300 GCA_049289835.1 Saprospiraceae bacterium
ATACAGATAGCAATTCGCGAGGTTTTATCGGTGCTTCGGGCTCACACACATTGGAACCTTTCTTCAATGAAATAACCAATGCAGTGATTGATCCGCAAACCGGTGTGAGTATACAGGAAAGAAAATATGCTTCAACGCTGGTCAATGCAGATAAGGCCGCAAGAACTAAATTGATCGGCAATAAAAATATCAAACTTGGTGCTCTTGGTGCAGGATCAGATTGGTCAGGTTTTCTTCAACATCTGGGTATTGCCTCTTTGAATCTTGGTTTTGGAGGAGAAGGAGATGGCGGACAATATCATTCCATTTATGATTCCTATGATCATTTTGTAAAATTTGGAGACCCGGGTTTTAAATATGGTGTGACATTATCAAAAACCGCTGGCCGTGTGATGATGAGAATGGCCAATGCAGATGTCCTGCCATTTGATGTGAATGTTTTTTATAAAACGGTAAATGATTATTTCGCAGAATTAAAAACATTGCTCGACAATACAAGAACGCAGACGGATGAAGAAAATAATATGATCCGGGATAGTTTATTTGATCTGGCGAAGGATCCGACGAAGACATATCACGCACCCAAAATGAAAGATGCTGTTCCCTTTCTTAATTTCAGCGATCTTGAAAATGCAATGATGCAGATGAAAAATCGTACGGAAGAATTTCAAAAGCAGTATGGAGATGCTACCCACTTGCCGGTTGCAAAACAAAATGAGCTGAACGAAATTTTATATAAAATTGAAAGAAGTCTCATCAATGAAAATGGATTGCCGAGAAGAGCATGGTATAAGCATCAAATTTATGCACCGGGTTATTATACTGGTTATGGTGTGAAGACATTACCTGGTATACGTGAGGCCATTGAACAGCGCAATTGGAAAGAAGCACAGGACAATATTGAGATCGTTTCGAAGACGATAGATCAGTATACGCAGCAGGTGCAAAGGGCGATGGGGGTGATGATTAACAAATCTTAGAAAATTGATTGTGGTCAGGCGAAGTTTCTAAGTAGCGTATTAAGAGAGCTTCCTAAGAGGTTCCTTTTCTTAATGGCTTACTTTGTTCCCTTTGTGTCTATGTGGTTCCATTTCTAAGTGGCTTTCTAAATTCCCTTAAGTTTCTCAGTGGTTCATTTTTTTATTTGATTACTTGTATGCTAAGGCTCACAAATTGGATTACTTTTCTTTGTGCACATAGAAAAACGCTGACCTTCCAACTGTTCTTTTTTTATCTTAAATTTGAGTATGCGGAACATTAAAGATTTAATAACTATTGATCCTGAAATCTTAGGCGGACAGCCTGTTTTCAAGGGAACACGAGTTCCAATTGAATCCTTGTTTGATCATCTTGAAGAAGGGGTTTCGCTTGATGAATTTCTTGAGGATTTTGACACTGTATCAAAAGAGCAGGCCATTGCGGTGATGGAAATAGCAAGCAAACTTCTTTCTTCCAAAAAAATTGGAGAACTATATGCTTCTGTTGCTGGATGAAAATTTACCTAAAAGACTAAAAAGTGATTTCCCGGACCATACGGTCATCACTATAAAGGAACAAGGCTGGAATGGACTAAAAAACGGGATTCTTATACAAAAACTGATAGAGCATAAATTTGATGCTCTTATTACGTTCGATAAAAATCTTAAGCATCAGCAAAATTTTAAAAAATACCCAATTACAGTATTTGTCTTAAGCGCACATATTAATAAGTATTCTGTGCTGACTAAATTATCACCAAAAATTCTGGTTATTCTAAAAAACCCTTTGCCTAATGGCCCGATAGAAATTTCTTAAATAAGTTATGAGTCAATTTGATGAAGCATTTTGGCCCCGGCTGATGGCAAAGGAAATATCCCTTACTTTTACCCTCCCATGACTGACCTGGAGCGGCTGATAGACTTATATAGTCAGGACGCCTCCGTAAAATCACTTCAACAGGCACTGCATGCAGATCAGGCACATATAGAGGTGTCCGGATTAGCAGGCAGCGGGAAAGCCTTTGTCCTGTCCGGACTAACTTTGAATGGAATCGGCCCATGGCTCATCATTTCTCCCGATAAAGAAGCTGCCGCATATCTCCAGAATACACTGGCTTCTCTCATGCCCGATGCAGATATTCTATTCATCCCCGATAGCTTCAAACGTCCGGGACTTTTCGAAGAAATTGTAGCTAGCCAGGTGATGGAGCGCACAGAAACAATCAACAAATTATATCAAAATGGCCTGACAGGATATATGAAAGCCTCTGTCATAGCGGTGACTTATCCCGAAGCATTAGTAGAATCTGTCATCTCGCCTTA
>JBATMM010000459.1:0-2856 GCA_049289835.1 Saprospiraceae bacterium
GCAGGGAAAGTAGTGCACGGGGACACATTGAAGATAGGCCGTATGAATCAGGATGGGCTGAAAGTCGAAGTGGACAAGAGACTGATTGATATCGTGCGCGACATCGCCGATTACATTCCATTGAAAGGTGGTGGAAAAATTACGGCAGAGCAATTGCTTGAACGGTTTTTATTTCCAAGGCCACAACAACAGGTTTATTATTCGCAGATCAGCGGAGGAGAACGAAGAAGACTTTATCTGCTGACGATCCTGATGTCCAATCCCAATATGTTGATCCTTGATGAACCTACCAATGATCTTGACATTCTGACTTTAAACGTATTGGAAGATTTCCTGATGGAATTTCCCGGTGTTGTTATCCTTGCTTCTCACGATCGGTATATGCTGGATAAACTGGCTGACCATCTTTTCGTGTTGGAAGGTGATGGATATATCAAAGATTTCCCCGGTGGATATACCGCATATTCTGTCTTTAAAGAAAATCAGGTAAATGCATCGGATGTGATTCCGGATGAAAAAGATAATCAGCATGAAACCCAGACAGCAGCGGAAAGACAGGAAATGAGAAAAGCTCTGCGGCGCACCGAGAAAAGTATAGAGCAACTTGAAAAAACAAAAAAGAAACTTGAAGAAAACTTCCTTAGTCCCGATCCTTCTCTTTCTGATCTTCAACGTTGGGATCGTGAGTTGAAAGAAACAGTAAGTCAGTTAAGTGAATTAGAAATAAAATGGATGGAATTAGCGGAGCAGATTGAAACGATTTAAGCAATTAGCAATAGGCAATAAGCAAAAAGCAAAAAGAAACGAACAAAAAGTAATAAGCAAAAATATTTAGCAAAGTTTATTGTTTCCCCTTCCCTAATTCGTTACTCGTTACTCGTTACTGAATACTGAATACTGAATACCGAATACCGAATACAGAATACCGAATACCGAATACCCTTTTTATATCTCACATGAACCACCGCTACAAGCTATCGCGCTGGTTTTGGAGACATCCATATACTCAGGTTTACGGAGGAGGGTGACAAAATCAACCAGTTTAAAATGGCGTTTGATTTTGACCCATTTATGCCATAGGTGAACATCCTTCATGCAGTAAATCGTAGTGGTCAGATCATCATGGAAATAATTATGGCTGAATTGTTTTACACGACGTAACCAGTCTTTTTTCAGTAAGACATCGGATCGTGTTCCCGAGATGGGTAGCTTAGGATCCAACACAAGTTTTACAGCTGTCCACAAATCATTTGCAAAATAATGCAGACCATCCACGATCAGTCCTGACATAAATATCGCAGCATCACCATATTTATGCACCAGCTCTTCTGTATTGAGTACAGAGGTAAAAGGTGCCTGCGCATAGTCCTTGTCACCATACTTTGAAATAAAGGAGACAGCTGAAAAATTGTCCTGGTGACCGAAGATGTAATCGACCACTGCTTTCTTGTCATCTATGATGACTGTATTGCTTACATTATGATTGGTCAGTTTGTTATAGCAGTATTCTTCGTTCTTGCCATATTTTATCCACGAGTTCTGCACAAGTTCGATCAGCTTCAAATGTTTCACACCCTGCATTTCATCTTTGATGATGACATTATCATGATTTTCACAAGGGACATATACGACCCAGTCTGATTGGGTATTGGACCAAAGTGATTCTTCCAGCATTTCGGGGTAATGCACCTGCATATATTTTGCAGTCTCACTTTCTTTGTTCAACTGCATGATCCTGAAATATCGTTTGCTGTGTTCAGGATGAATACCTGAAGCAGTCTTTAAGATCACCGATGCATTTCCTGATGGTTTAACTGTAGTTGTCCTCGCTGCTGGTCGAATCCCAATGATGAGTGCAACTTCTTTATTAGTTTGTTTGACGATTTCAGCACCTTTCTTCAGGATTTCTTCATCAAATAATTCTGGACGTGTCATCCAACCTGTAATAGAAATTCCTAACAACGCTTCACCGGCAACAATAGCTTCAGTTTGTTTGCCGAGGTAAGGGAAGGATGTATATCCGGCCTGAAGTGTACCCAGGATAGCAGATTTTCTGCACAATTCATAGAACTTATCTTCACTGAATTTGCCGTGTTTGTTGACACAAGCAGAAGCATTTAATTCATTCAGGTTGCAAAATTGAAATGCGGCTTCCTGTTTATTTTTTATTTGATCATAAAAATTAAATCCGATCTCAAAACACGGATTGAACATTTCATCTTCATGCGACATGAATACAAATCCAAGATCATTGTCTCCTTCGTTGATGGATACAAGCTCATTGAATTCATCATAGCTGAAAGTGTGGCGGAGTAATCCAACAGAGTTATTGCTTCTGGCTCTCCATGGATGCGTCTGTCGCCAGTGGCCTGTTTTAGCGTGGACAAGTTCGTCATCATCGGGATCCATGATGATATTCATGGCACTCCTTCTGACACCTCCTGACAGAACGGCATCAGATATTTGCATAAATACATCGTAAGCTATAATGGATTTGAAAGGAGCGCTTTCAGATTCTCCAACATATTGATCAAGCAACATTTCAATCCGTTCAATGGATTGTTTTAATCCATCAGGACCCGGAGCTTTAAATCCTCCCGAGATCGCTGCACCCATCGGCCTGATCTCTGAATAATCAAATTTGATCTGGTTTCTGAAATATTCATTGTACAGGGAAGGGTGATGACAATATGAACTGATCAATACTTTGATCGCTTCTGACCATCCTTCTATAGAATCAGGGATAGTAAATGATCGGACTTTATGACTTCGTTTATAGAGAGGTGGAAGTTGATTGACAAATTTCTTTTTGAGTGAAACACCTAAACCTGTTCCTGACAAAAGCACGAAGAACCC
>JBATMM010000460.1:0-2083 GCA_049289835.1 Saprospiraceae bacterium
TGAAACTGCGATCTCCAATCGTCGTTTCAGCATGCACACTCTCCGAGGATCTTGACAACATTCTCAAGATGGAAGATGCAGGTGCAGGTGCCGTAGTGATGTTCTCCATGTTCGAAGAACAAATCAGGAAGGAAGAAGCCCTGATGGAGAATATCATGAAATCAACTACAAATATTTTTGCAGAGGCATCTGATTTTTTCCCTGATCTTGATGAATATCATGTGGCAACAGGGAAATACCTTGAGACGGTGCGCATGGCGAAGGAGCGTGTACATATCCCGATCATCGGCAGTCTCAATGGAATTACACCCAGGGGCTGGATCGATTATGGTCGACAGTTGGAGCAGGCGGGAGCTGATGCGTTGGAGATCAATATATTTTATATCCCTGCTGATGTGCGTTTGAGTGGTATCGAAGTAGAACAACGCTATCTGGATATTATCAGGCTGATGAAGCAGACAGTCAACATACCTATTGCGGTCAAGATGAATCCTTATTTCAGCGCTATGGGGCATATGGCGTTGCAAATGCAGGATGCCGGTGCGGATGGGCTGGTGTTGTTTAACAGATTTTATCAACCGGATTTTGATATTCAGCAGTTGAAAGTGATACATGATATACAATTCAGTGAGGCTAATGAGATAAGGTTGCCATTGTTATGGATCGCCATACTATCAGGGCAGATCAAGGCATCATTGGCTGCGACAACAGGGATTCAGAGTGCGGAGGAAGTCATCAAATATCTGCTTGCCGGCGCTGATGTGACGATGACAGCTTCTGCTTTGTACAAGAATGGGATCGCCTATATTGCTTTGATGGAGCGTGTATTGCGGCAATGGATGGACAACAAGGGGTTTCCATCACTGAATCACTTCCGCGGATCAATGAACCAGTCGAATGTTTCTGATCCCACTGCATATGAAAGAGCGAATTATATCCGGATATTGGAGGGAATTTAGGAAACGAAAGTTGAATACGTTGAAGAAGGTGGATTGGCCGTTCTTGATGTAGTTATCTCACCACAATAAATATTAAATGCGAATCTTACTCACCGGAGCAAATGGATATATCGGAATGCGGTTGTTGCCGGTTTTAGTAGAAGCAGGTCATGAGGTCACATGTGTAGTGAGAAATCGCAATCGCTTTCAGCCTGCAGCTGACCTTTTATCCAAAATTAATATTATCGAATTCGATTTTCTTCAACCTGAAAATGCGATTCAACATTTTAATAAAAAACAATTTGATGTAGCCTATTACCTGATTCATTCACTGGGCGACACATTTACAACGCTTAAAGAATATGAACTCAGATCAGTAGGTTGCTTTGTTCTGGTGGCTACACTTTGCCAGGTGAAACAAATCATTTATCTGGGTGGTATCAGCAACCAGGTCAATCTCTCGCAGCATTTGTTGGCTCGTAAAGTGGTGAAAGATGTGATCATCCGTTCCGGTATACCTTATACCATCTTCGAAGCAGGCATTATTGTTGGGTCAGGCAGTGTATCCTTTGAGATCATACGTGACCTGACTGAAAAAATACCGTTCATGGTCGTTCCCCGCTGGTTGAATTCAAAATGTCAGCCTATCGCTATCCGGAATGTGATAAACTATCTGAAAGAAAGCCTACTGAATGAACAAACTTTAAATAAAACATTTGAAATAGGAGGACCTGATGTGCTAATGTACAAGCAAATGCTTTTGGAGTTTGCAGCCGTGCGGGGGTATAAACGATATATTTTTTCATTGCCTGTCATTTTTCCGGGCCTCTCCGTATACTGGTTGTATATGACCACTTCTGCCAATTTTACCATTGCACGTCAGCTGGTGCAAAGCATGAAACATGATGTGATTTGCAAAGAGCATGCTATTCAGGATATTATTCATCAGGAATTAATTCCTTACCGGGAGGCCATCAAAATGGCTTTTTTGAAAATCGAACAAAACATGGTCGTTTCGAGCTGGACTGATGCAGCATCAAGCAGTATCAGCAATCTCGATTTGAATCAGTATGTGGAAGTGCCTGTCAATGGATGTTACACAGACCGAAGATGGATGGAAATTGATAACGATGAAGTGGAAGAAG
>JBATMM010000461.1:0-1679 GCA_049289835.1 Saprospiraceae bacterium
CTTCCCATTCTCTTCATGCACGAGCTGTGCTAATTCTTTCACGTGTTTTTCTAAAAGTGTTTTATATCTATAGAAAACCTGGACCCTTTCTTTGATAGGTGTGGCGGACCATGCTGGAAATGCAGCCTTCGCAGCCTGCACAGCTAGATCCAGTTCTGCGGCATCAGATAAAGTCACTTTTGAAAGTATCCCACCTGACAGCGGAGTGACCACATTTAATGTCCTGTTGGTCTGCGGCACGAATTTCCCGGCTATGAAGTTTTTCGTTTCGGGATATTGAAGGGTCTGATTTTCCATCTTTAAAGGATTTTACAAGGGTAATGCTGATCAAATATCGGACTTTTGAATAGTTTTTGTTTAACTGTTACCTTGCTGAAAATTTGAAACAAATGAAGTCCCTCCCATTTTTCACCAGAATTGCATTACTGCTCATCCTTTGCATAACCTTCGGTTGTAAGAAGAATGAGACAGAAACTTCCAGTGTAAGCTCTGATTATAAAGGTTTTGTTTCCCTGCCTTCTTCAAAGACTCATGTGACGAATAGTAATGACCTTCCTGAAACAGAAACTACAAACCACCTTCTTTGGGAGTCCTATTATCACGGTGGAGGTGTAGCCGTGGGGGATGTCAACAACGATGGTCTTGCGGACCTTTTTTTTACGAATACTATGAAACCCAATGCACTTTATCTCAACAAAGGAGAATTTGCATTTGAAGACGTAACCGCTAAAGCAGGAGTAGGTGGCGGCGCTGGTGTAAATTGGGGTACCACGATGGCCGATATTGACGGAGACGGATGGCTGGATATCTATTTATGTAAATCTTCAGACAAAGAAGGCCTCGATGTCAATCGCAACAAATGTTATATCAATCAGCACGATGGCACCTTCAAGGAAATGGCCAAAGAAATGGGAATCGATAATCCCGGTTGTTCATTGCAAGCTGCGTTCTTTGATTATGACCTGGACAATGATCTTGATCTCTTCCTGATGAATCAACCAAGCAATGCCCGATCAGTGCGTGACAAATATGCAAGTGGCGATACAAAACAATACACCAACTCATCAACCAGCGACAGACTCTATCGCAATGATGGCAATCTAAAATTTACAGATGTCAGTGAAGCAGCAGGTGTTGTCAGTTTCAGTTATGGATTGGGTCTTAAAATTTGTGATCTCAATGGTGACCAATGGCCCGATGTATATGTAGCCTGTGACTATGATCAGCCCGATCAATGTCTGATCAACAATGGCAATGGAACATTTACGAACACCATACGTGAATATTTCAATCACATCTCCAACTTCTCCATGGGCATCGATATCGGTGATATCAATAATGACGCGATGGATGATGTATTCGTAGTCGATATGGCCGGCATCAATCATTTACGATCCAAAACAAATATGCCATCGATGAGCGCAAAGAAATTCTGGTCACTTGTGGATAAAGGATATCACTACCAATACATGCACAATGTCCTTCAACTTAATCGGGGCAATAATGTGTTCAGTGATATCGCTTATCTGGCGGGAGTCTCAAAAACAGATTGGAGTTGGGGCGTGCTGATGATGGATGCAGATAATGATGGCTTCCAGGATATCTATGTCACCAATGGGATCAAAAGAGATATCCGGAATAGTGATTACACAGCAAAATTTATGCAGATGATTGACAAT
>JBATMM010000462.1:0-2795 GCA_049289835.1 Saprospiraceae bacterium
TACTGAGTAATTTACTTTATAGCCAGCCTGCAGCTCAGGAACCTAAAAGCACCTACATGCACAACGAAACAGTGGTTGATACAACTGGAGATGATTTATTGCTGAACAATGGCACCCAGGGTCTCAACGAAATCGTCGTCTCCGCCAATCGCTTTGAGCAACAACGAAAAGATGTACCCCAACAAACAGAAATTATCACAGCCTCGTCAATGGCATTTGATAATATGCAGACATCCGGTGATGTCATTCAGAATACCGGAAATATCCTTGTTCAAAAAAGTCAACTGGGTGGCGGCAGCCCCGTCATACGCGGTTTCGAAACCAACAAAGTATTATTGGTTGTCGATGGCGTACGAATGAACAATGCCATATATCGCGCCGGTCACCTGCAAAACATCGTTACACTGGATAATGCAGTGATGGATCGCGTTGAAATCCTGTATGGACCGGGTTCTGTCATGTATGGTAGTGATGCCCTCGGTGGTGTCATGCATTTTTTCACAAAGAACCCGACATTTTCATCCGATGGTACTACAGCCATTCATGGAAGTGCATTTGCCCGGTATAGTACTGCTGATGCAGAAAAAACAGGTCACGTGGATTTGAGTATTGGTGGTGGCAAACTCGCCTCATTGACAAGCTTCACCTATTCCGATTTCGATGACCTTGTGCAGGGATCACAACGAAAGGATAAATATCCTGATTTCGGCAAACGTACATTCTATGTTGAGCGCCAGGGTAATGCTGATGTAGCGATTGCCAATGATGATGTAGACAAGCAAATTGGTTCCGGATATTCGCAGTATGATATCCTTCAAAAATTTGTTTACAACGCCAGTGATGCAGTCAGTCATACACTCAACCTTCAGTATTCCAACTCCTCAGATGTTCCTCGCTATGATCGTTTGACACAAGGCACACTCCAGAGCCCCACATATGCAGAGTGGTATTACGGTCCGCAGAAAAGACTGATGGCAGCATATCGTCTGGGGATGAATAAGGGCATCGGTTTATTAGGTAAAGGCGGTGTAACACTTGCTTATCAAAGCATTGAAGAAAGCCGCAATGATCGCCGTTTCAACAGTGTGAATTTCAATCACCGCATCGAAAAGCTCAGCATCCTTACCCTGAATGCCGACTTTACGCATCAGACCGGAGCATCGACATGGAGCTATGGTCTTGAAGGCACATATAATAAGGTGAATAGTACAGCGCATCGTGACAAAATTGATACCGGAGTTGAAGTGCCACTGGATACACGCTATCCGAACGGCGGATCTACAGTGAGTTCAGCCGCATTGTATCTGAATGATTCCTATGCTGTAAATGATCATTTTCATTTGCAGGCTGGCGTAAGGGCCGCATATCACACTTTGAATTCAAAATTTGATGACAAGACCTTCTTTCCATTTCCATTTGATGAGGTTTCTCAAAGCAGCCTTGTCGCGACGGGAAGTCTTGGCTTTGTGTGGAATTCAGATGGAGGCTCACGGGTCAATTTCATTGCATCAAGTGGATTCCGTGCACCCAGTGTCGATGATATGAGCAAGGTATTTGAATCCGTCCCAGGCAGTGTGATTGTTCCAAATCCTGATCTGGGTCCGGAGCACACCTACAATGTTGATCTTGGTCTTTCACAAAATATCAATGATCGACTGGAGATTGGTGTTGAAGGGTTTTATACCTGGTATCGCAATGCCATCACCACTGCACCCGGTACGTTCAATGGTCAGACACAGGTAGTGTATAATGACTCCCTGAGTGATGTCACTACGAATGTAAATGCGAAGAAGGCATTTGTATATGGAGCCAATGCTTATGTGTCATTGGACATTACAAACTCACTTTCATTGTACAGCACCATCAATTATACTTATGGTCGTATCGAGCGTGAGTCAGATGAAGTTCCACTCGATCACGTTGCACCGTTATTTGGCAAGACTAGTCTCCGCTGGAGTAAAGACAAGCTGAAAGCTGAATTCTATGTGATGTACAATGCAGCAAAAAAACTGGAGGACTACAATCCGGACGGAGAAGACAACCTTCCTTATGCAACTCCTGATGGCATGCCGGCATGGATGACATTCAATGTGAAAGGGTCATATCAACTGACAAAGAATTTCACCATTCAGCTTGGGGTAGAAAATATCGCTGATCAGAATTACAGGATTTTTGCATCGAATATTAGCGCACCTGGAAGGAATGTAGTGGTGACTGTCAGAGCAAAATGGTAAATAGGTAAGCGGTAAGAAGTAACCAGTGTCTTTTTGGATGCCGGATTGAGGGATGCCGGATACCGGACTCATGAAGCAGGCGTATATACTTAATGGAATAGATGTAACTACATGATATCAACATGTATTAATGACAAGAATGCGTCGCGAGTCCGGTATCCGGTATCCCTTTATCCGGTATCTATTTTTATGTCTCTAATGCATGTAGAGTCCGGTATCCGGCATCCATAAATCCGGCATCCCTTTATTAATAACTCTCCAATGTATCCGACAAATAATTGACGGCAGGAAGCGAAGACAACGCACCTGTCAGATCAAGAATTTTTAAATATTGATCCAATATCTCTTTGCCAAGGTCAACTAAAACAAACTGACGCTTGATCTGATATTCGCGCGCCTTGAGCAAAGTCATCGGACCGTCAGCTTGTAAAGGACCCTGATGTTCGATGGTGAATTTATTCTGGCTTTCATTCCATTGTTCTTCTGCGATGTGATATCGATCTGTGAGCGCTTTCATTTGCTCGTGTGCGGATTGAATGGCCTCGTTGAACTGATTGATAT
>JBATMM010000463.1:0-4355 GCA_049289835.1 Saprospiraceae bacterium
GCAGATAAATGGAGTTGACACTTGAAAAATTGGACAGATTACCTACGGATGTCAATAGGTTATTTGACATGTCCACATAGTTGAGCGTTGTCTGCACAGAGATGTCCATTTGTGAAAGTGAATTGTACGACACGTCGAGATAGTTGAGATAACTGCTGGCATCCAGCAAAACCGTTACAAGCTTGTTGTTTGATGCATTCAATACATTCAGTGCTGACAAACCCTGCAGATTAAGCATGGATAGTTGATTGCCACTGACATTTAATGAATGAAGAGATGGAAGACGTGTGAAAAATGTTCCGTCGACAAGTTTGTTCCCGGATAAGTTCAGTTGTTGTAATGAAGTGAAATATTGCAGTCCGTCAAGATTACTGATATTGGCGGAAGGACAGTTGAGCGATACGACCTGAGCTGCTGCATTTTTGGTGATTACATAATCCGGATTACCTCCTGACATTTGATTAAAGATTGAAGCCTGCAGATTTGGATCAGGGAAATTGATGATGCCTGTCGTATCATGCCCGCCGCAATTCGGTTTATACCATAATATTTGCATCACATGTTGTGAATTACAATTGGCTGACCTCCATCCCGGAAGTTCCCATTGGCTTCCGGTGCATTTCGCGAAATCACCATTAGGGCATGTGATATTATTATTAAGGACAGGAAATGTGATGGCACCATAACCTAATTGATTGATCGCGATGATGCCACAGTAGTAGCCATCAAGTGTTTTACAACACAGATCACTTGTTGGCATTACTGCATCGGAAAAATTAGCCTGAAGTATAGTAGCGTTTGCAAAATTGGCTCCTCCTAATTGTGTGCATGTGAAATCAACTCCTGCACCACCCGAAGGCGAAATCTTCATGGTGCACTGTGAAAAATTTGTGCTTTGCAAAATAGCGCCTTTAAAAATCACACCTTCCAGAACACTATTCTGAAAATTACATTGGGGCATGGTAGCACCACTAAAATTGGTGCTCAGCAATGTGAGATTATTAAACTGGCCATTGATGATATATGAATTGGAAAAATCAACGCCATTAAGTTGGGCTGATCTGAATGTGGAGTTTGATAGTACAGCTCCTGGCAAGAAAGCTACGCTGTATCCATTCCCGGATTGAAAATTGGCATTATCAAAAACGCAACTATCTGCGGTGACACCCGGAAGAGCTGCGCCCTGAAGATTGGCATAGGTAAAATTGCTGCGTCTGATCGTCGCATTATTCAATACGGCTCCGGAAAAATCTGCGGACTTACCAGTGTAGGTAGGATTATAAAAACTCACTTTTGACAATTGGGTGTAATTCATTTTAGCCAATACAAGTTTTACCCTGTCCATCGTACTACTATCCATCAATGCGTAATTGAGTGTAGCTCCGGTGAAATCAACACCGCTCATGATGCAATGGCGGAAATTGAAATTGGTAAAATTGAGTCCTTGAAGTATCGCCCAGCTGATGTCTTTATTTCTGAAACTAAAATTCTGGGAATTCATACCTGATATTCTCGAATTGCTCAAATCTGTGTATGACCAATAGAGGGCGGGCCAGTTGCTGATCGGAAAATGATTGAAATCCGTTGTGGTCCCGTTGAATTTTGTTCGCAGTCCATCGCCTGACAGTTGGATGGTCATGACAGGTCCAAAATCTGAAGAGAGCAATGTTGCGTTTGAAAAATCGGTGGCTTTGAAAATAGCGAATTGTAAGTTGGCGCTGTCTAGTCTGGCCTTTTGAAAACAGGTGTGATCAAGTGTGGCTCCGCTCAGATCGGTGACACCTTTTGGTGATCTCTGCATGATGGCGCCACTGAAATTGGCGTTGGTCAGGTTTACATTTTGAAATTGAGCGCCGTTGAGTTTAGCATTGGTGAAATTGGCGCCGACCAGGGCATTGGCGGGATAGGAAGTAAAATTGGAATCGATAAGATTCCTTCCTGAGAAATTTAGACCTCCGCCGGTTGAAGGGCAATTTTGCTGCGCATGAATGTATGCCTGCAAAATAAAAATGCAAAGAAAAATACGGATGATAGTGGATTTCATATTGATGCTATTTTAATAAAGTACAATTCGAATGAATTCACAAATCTTCGTTTTTTAAAAAGTCTGTGTCAGGTAAATAATCTCGTCTATGGACATGAGAAGGCAGAGCCTAAAAAGACTTTATTAAAAAATAGATTACGTGTCCTGTAACAGGACAAACAAAAAAGTGAATACGATGAAGCAGCCGATCCCTTTACGGGCAAGGAGTATGGAAGATACCAGATTCTCAATATTGATGATGCAATCTCCCTGCTGTAAGTGCAGCTTCTGTCGGCCTAAATAATAATTCTTTAAACAGTTAGCTTAATTGGGTGTGTAAGCAAAAATGTAAAAACTATGTATTTACAAATAACTGTGCTCAATGTACTTGTCTTTTGAATAGATAGTCTCACCTAAAGTGGTTAGATGTAGAAATAAATTTATGCCTGGTCTGTAAATATTTGATCAGGTGGCTTATTGTAGAAAGTGTGGCCTCCCAGTATGTGTTAACTGGAGCACTCAGATGTGATATTTCCTGGTAACTCACCCCCATCCCCTCTCTTTTTACAGTATACATTGAATTGAAACAACCTCATCGGGATAGAGGGGAGTTATGATTTACGTACAGAAATCATATCATCCCTCTCATTTAGATGCAGCATTAAATCTTCACCCAGCGCACCACTTTCTGCTGCCCTTCAGCTTCTATTGTGATAAAATAAAACCCTGCCGGAACCGGTCCGAAATCAATCAGTGGAATATGGTTTTCTCCCTGATGAATTTGTTTTTCAACAATGAACATCACTCCGGAAATATCAGATAGTCGTAAAGTTGCCTTCAGTTCTTTTTCCGAATAAACGGTCAGCATGGATGCTTCAGTAGATGGATTGGGCGAGATTGAGATGCTAAATAAATTCCTTCGGACCTCTTTTGTTGCAACTGTTTGTGTTGAAACTTCGATCCGAACTTTACGGATATCATTCCTGAAAACTTTCACTTGTGGAATGACTGTCAAATCATCAGCCTGCACCATCGCCGTACCGTTTTGTAGCATTTGATTCGTGTCAAAATCCCTGACCTGCCAATAAACCAATGTGCCCGTTGAAGGCTTGAAATTCCGGGGCTTGCGTATGGCAAGATCAGCAGTAAGGAAATCATTCGGGCAGTTGTCATTCGAATAAACGGCGTTCGATTCGAGCCAGGCCGTTGTTTGCCAATCAAGGTTGTTTTCATGCACATTTACCCAACGATGGTAACCTCCCCAGGTACCCCAATTGTCTCCGTCACCATTGTTGATGCCGTTGAGGCCGGTTCCGGGATCATTGTTTTGCGGGTCAAGTCGGTGGTTGAAAAAAGCAGGGAAGGAAACATCGGAGCGGAAATATTCTTCTTCGTAAGCGATGTCGTCCAAAACGGTTTGCTGGGTAGAAAGATTGCCATTCAACCAATGATCGTTATTACTTGGCCCGGTATCCGGTCCGTGCTCCCGCTCGCTCCAATTGAGTTGCGAACCGAATGCAAGCGAATCGGCAGCGCGGAAATTGGCGACGACATCTGCATCCCACGAATTGCCGGTAGTCATCCCATCGTTATCGTTTTTAGCGTGATAAAAGCGCATGAGCGGTAAATCCCGCTTCTTCGAAAGACGTGTTGTATAGTCCATTGCATGGGTGAACGGCACGGTATTGCCGTTGTAATCAGTCAAATTGGTAGGAAAATTCATGGAGGTTGGTCCGTATACCACATCAGAGAGCGCGGGCGGATCATCATCAATGGCGCCGTTGTTCAAACTCGTAGCTGAAGCGTAGTGATCGGGAAAAGCTTTGGCCATCATCGTCGTTCCGCGCGACCCCATGCTATGTCCGTTGATATTAATGCGGTCGGGATCCACATTATAATTTCGGATCAGCCACTCGTCAATCCAAAGGTATCGGCGTTGGGTGTAATTGACTATGGTATCTATCTCTGTTGGTGCTGCGCCTGTGAAAGGGTCGTAGTTTTTACGCCAGCCAAAGTGTTTAGAGGCGCCGTCTATGCCCGAGAAAAAGGTAAGGTAATACCCAAAAAAGTCGTCGTTGTGTGCCAGCAGGATGCCTTGTTTCGGATTTAAGTGAATGATTGACCGGCTTCCTGCGAGTGATTGCTTCGCTGTTCCGCCACCGCCGTGCAACCAAACCGAAAGTGGTATACCACCGGTCGTATCCAAATCCAGCGGTGCGGATATCATGAAAAAACTAGGCATACCGTTCTTCGCGGCGTTAGCCATGACCGGAAAATCCGGACGGTTCTCCCATTGATTTTGTCGTCCGTCGGCCCACATATAAAAAGCAAA
>JBATMM010000464.1:0-4942 GCA_049289835.1 Saprospiraceae bacterium
GACTGATGCAGCATCAAGCAGTATCAGCAATCTCGATTTGAATCAGTATGTGGAAGTGCCTGTCAATGGATGTTACACAGACCGAAGATGGATGGAAATTGATAACGATGAAGTGGAAGAAGTGGCCAATCGAATCTTTGGCATCGGTGGAAATCAGGGCTGGTATTATGCTGATCAATTATGGCGTATCCGTGGATTCATGGACAAACTGGTGGGAGGTGTCGGGATGGAAAGAGGAAGAAGAAGTGAGACTGACATTCAGCCAGGTGACGCACTTGATTTATGGAGAGTGTTACTTGCCGATCGTAAAAATTACCGTTTACTTTTATTCGCAGAAATGAAAATGCCCGGTGAAGCATGGCTTGAATTTTCAATCGTGAAAAATAAAAACCGAAGTGTACTCAAACAAATAGCCACATTTCGTCCTAACGGAATTTTAGGGCGAAATTATTGGTATGCAATGCTCCCATTCCATTATTTCATTTTCAGAAATATGCTTAAACGAATTGCCGGAAAATAAGCGAAGAGCAGAGAGCAGAGGGCATAGAGCATAGAGATAGAAGTTTTGATTATAATATGCAGTCGCAGACTGCTTTTGATTGTTTTTCCTAACAGACGATGATTTTTGATATTGATTCGAAGTTGATAAACTTCGAATAGCGTTTTGGATATTGATTCGAAGTTGATAAACTTCGAATAGCTTTTCGTTTTCTCTATGCCCTTCGCTCTCTGCCCTCTGCTCTATGCCCTTCGCTATCCGCTCCAAACAATGATTTGCATCATCCCTTCTCATGATTAGCAGCATTTGATTCCTACAAATAATAATGCACTTTGCTTTTCGTGATTGACGTAATCATGATAAATATTCTTAAGATGAAAAAGATATTTTTTCTCCTCCTGATTATTTCCTCCCTACTCACATTTTTGCCATTCAAATCTTTAGCTACCACGCCCGATGTCACCAAATGGATTAAAAACATTTCGGAAGGCCAAGGCGCACCCGCTATGGGACTGGATGACTATGCTCCGGAAATGGCGATAAGCGGAAAAGTCATCCACACGTTATGGATGACTAACAATAACTGGGCAACCAGGCAATTGCAGTATCGCCGCTCATCCGATGGAGGAAAGACCTGGGAAGCCAAAAAGCTATTGGTGGATGCAAGTGGTTTAGATGATGCATTACGATATCAGCGGATGTACGTTTCCGGGAGCTACGTCCACATCGCTTACATTGTAAAAATCGGAACAGGTCCTTCCGAGCTTTTTTATCTGAGGTCAACTGATGGAGGTCAGACTTTTGAAGCTCCGAAAATTTTGTACTCTATTCCCCAAAGCATGATTGAGCTAAGGGTGAAAGGTGACGGACCGCGAATTACAGTGGCAGCTGTCCACAATTGCTGGTATTGCACAGATGTCAATATCCTCCATCTGTTTAATTCCGAAAACAACGGTAGTGTTTTTACAGATCGTGTAGTGTCGGGCAATTTCAATGCTTACACTTTTACAACCTGGGATATGTCGGTGTCCTCCAGCAATATTTATTTAATGATTTTGGAAACCGTAGGCAATGTCTATGACTATAATTACAACCTTCACGTTTTCAGCTCAAATAATCGTGGTCTTAGTTTTAAAGATAATATCGTTTCCGTACCGGCTTTGAGTGGTCTTCATCACCCATTCCAATTGATGGATTATAACTGGGGTTATACACGTAAAATAGCAACTGAAGGCAACAATGTGTGGGTCATCTGGTGCGGTTGGAATGCTGAGAATTTAGAACGGATTTTCGTATCTGGGTCTCAGAATGGAGGCAACACCTTTAGTATTGCCAAAGAAATTTCCGGCACAATCACCGGTTTTCAATCAGGGCAGGAATCCATCCTCATCAACGGCAATCAAATTTATACCTGCTTTCTCATGACGGATAGTAGGATTTTTGTTGCCAAAAGCCATAATGGAGGTGCTGCGTTTGATCCTGCATATGAATATACACTCAAAGATGATGTGCATCTCAGAGGAGCCTGGAGCCCAATGCTTCTTAAAGACCCTTTCAATGAAAATGCTTACCTCATTCGAAATGGTCCCGGATACGGAGTATTATCCCCTGACTCAGATTATCCGGCTCAGTCGTTTTTGGGAAATGCCGTCATCAAGGATCAGCGGTATGTAACCGCAGCATTTGATGAGGACGGTGTATTACACATAGCCTATCAGGGTGGTCGGGTCTGGCTCTCTACAGGTGTGTTTACAGATTATGAAATTCTTTATCGAAGAGTAGATCCCGACTTCAGCGCCATCACTCCCGAAGATAGCTCCCTGCATTTTGCCGCAAAAGAAAATCCCGGAGATGGAACGGGAGATGGCCGGTTTGATAAAATGATCATCGGACCCGCCGCCGATTTAAAATTTACCGGCCAAATGACTATTGAAGTTTGGTTAAAACCCGAGGCAGACCGTCCGGCCACTTATATCACACAAAATCATCCCGGAAGCTGGAATCAATACCAGGTCAGTGGATTTATCCTTTGGAGTGACGCTTACCAGAGTATGCAACCGGTTACAAATATCGTGACCACGAGTGGGCTGTATCCTATGTCGTCAAAACGAAAAATGCAGTTTAATGCATGGAATCACCTTGCGGTCACTTACAACAAAGATGGTGGGGCGCAAAATTTCAGAATGTATCTCAATGGAGAATTAGTAGCCAGCACAACTGCCCTCGGTGAAATTGTATCGCCTGATGTGATGTGGATGATCGGCGCTTTTGAAGATGCCTATTATCGTGAAACTTTTGAAGGGCAAATGGATGAATTACGATTTTGGAACGTGGCCCGAACACAGACAGAAATCAAACAAAGTCTTTATACAAAACTTACAGGAGCTGAATCCGGACTTGTAGCGTACTACAACTTCAATGAGATTTCTACTAACGGAGAAGTTGAAGATGTCACTGCTTTTTCACACACAGGATACCTCATTTACAAAGAAGCAGCAAAACCAAGTACGATAAAAGATATTGGCGTAAGATTCGAATACATCCAATCAGGTACGAAATTCTTTTTTACACAAAAAACGGATGGCGGAGAAAAATTTGATTGGACATTTGACGCTACACATTCGTCCACCGAATTCAATCCTGTATATACGTATCCATCACCGGGTACGTATGAAGTATGTCTGACTGCAAGTGGCCATGAAAACGCAGGCACCTATTGCGATACTGTGGTGGTCAAAGGTATTGCACGTGTTTTTCCGACTATCGGTGGTAATACCGGAGGAATCACACTCAATATTTTCGGCGGTGGTTTTACTTCTATCAGCAAAGCATTTCTGCGTAAGGCAGGGCAAACTGAAATTGAAGCCATTAAAAATATTTTTGATCCCGCTGGAAGTGTAACCTCAGTCTTCGATCTGAAAGACAAAACTATTGGGGATTGGGATGTGGTGATTAAAACTGGTGCAGGCGAGATGGTTCTACCCTCAGGATTTAAAATTATAGCCGGTGAAAAGGCGAAACCTTGGGTAAAATATGTAGGAGGTGGCACCTTACTTGTTAATCGCTGGACACCTCAGACCATCGTTGTGGGCAATAGCGCTAACGTCGACGCTTATGGTGTTGTACTGTGGGTTGCAGTTCCAAATGATCCGAACTTTGAAATCATTTTTCTCAACCTGAATGCGAAAAAACCACAGCAAGCTATTGACAAAGGCTGGTCCGACGAACTTGAATCTATAGGTCTGGCACAAGTAGTAGATAATGTATTCGGCAAACCAGGCAACAGCCGTTTGTACAGTTTTTATTTCCCATACGTGCCGGCCAAATCAAATTTGAACGTCAGCGTGCGGGTGCGAACTAAAAACCCTGTTCGAAATGAGATTCAGGTAGCTGTAAGCGCACCTTTCTACGCTTCGCCGCTTTCGCCTGATGTGCAGGGATGTATTGCCTTTGCCATAGCTAAAGCTTTTATTAAGGCCGGCATAGGATCTATTCCCGGTCTGCCCTGCATCACCGGAGAATTAGGTCTCATTTTAGATTATACCGGCGACAACCCACCGACACCTTCCAGCATACCTAATATTGATGTGAGAAGTCTGGGTTGGACAGTTGGAACCACACTACTGGAATGCGCAGCTTCATTTGGGGGACCACTGGTTGGAGGTGTATTATCAGGTATCACATCAGCCGTTGATGGAAAACAGGAAACCGATGATTGCTATAAAGGATTCTGGCCTTCTCCTTTTTCACTTTTCCAGATAGCCTATTACGGAGTGACATCATTGGATCCCAATGAGAAAAAAGGTCCTTATGGATATGGAGATAATAATTTTATTCCGGTCACCGGTCAGCTTTCGTATCAGATAAATTTCGAAAATAAAAAAACCGCCACAGCACCAGCTCAGGAAGTATTGGTAAGAGATACATTATCTGATCCATTGTATGATTTAAAAAACTTCTCTTTCGGTCCGGTAAGTTTTGGTGACTCCATTTTTTATCCTGTTTCGAACACATATGAATTTGCTATCGAAACTGATTTACGTCCGTTGAAAAATAGTATCGTTCGGATGACCGGTCAATTGGATACCACAACGCGGATTGTTGCTTTTTACTATGGTACGCTTGACCCGATCACACGGGATCTGGTGTCTGACCCACTCGGTGGCTTCCTTCCTCCGAATATTGTAGCACCACAAGGTGAAGGTTTTGTCAGTTATTCAGTCGGTTTGAAAAGTGTGCATCATATGGACTTTGTCAAAAACCGGGCAAGCATCATCTTCGATCTGAATCCTCCGATTCTGACAAATGATTTTCTCAACACATTTGATCTGCGTGCACCACAAAGTCAATTATCCATTCAAAACCCGGTTTCTACAGATACTACTGTGATCATCACTGCAGATGGCACAGATGATGGTTGTGGTATCAGGCTATTTGAAATTT
>JBATMM010000465.1:0-2121 GCA_049289835.1 Saprospiraceae bacterium
TGTGTTTGATGATAATGTATATAAGTTAATGCGTCTTCAGCAAATCATAGGACGTCGACTACATACGTCAACTATCAATCCTGTATATCTTCAGTATCAGCTGTTGAGTGCTGATGTTGTGATTGGTGCGGTTCATTCGGCTACAGGGCGATCATCTGTGTTGGTGCCGGAAGAAATGGTGATGAAAATGAAAGAAGGTAGTGTCATCATTGATGTCAGTATTGACCAGGGTGGAATATTTGAAACCTCTGAAGTGACGACCTTGGATAAGCCAACATTTATCAAACATGGTGTGATTCATTATTGCGTACCGAATATTGCTTCGAAAGTAAGTCGAACGGCATCTGCTGCTATCAGTAATATTCTGACACCGCTTTTAATTAAGGCGGGAGCGTATGGTGGCATAGAAGCTTTGCTGCGCGATCATGCAGGATTTAGACATGGAGTTTATACTTACAAAGGACATCTGACGAATGAGTATTTGTCGAGAAGGTTTGGGCATAAGTATACGGCGATTGATTTGATATTGCCGAGCCAGATGTGAGACAGGAAGATAGTAAGAGGGTAAGACAGTAAGACAGTAAGACAGTAAGACAGTAAGACGGTAAGAGAGTGAGAGAGTGAGAGATGTTGGAAAGTGAGAGAGTGAGAGTTTTTATTTGCCCTGTAGTTATTACGTTTTTCCTGGTGGAATGAATTACGGTTTTACACTATTGTTGGTGCCTTTGCCTGCGCTATTGTTTTTACCAATCATGTAACAGGAGATCCTAAAAAATGGAGTGTGATAGGACACAAATGGTAAATAAATATTTTTTCTACGGGGGTCCGTATGTCGGAATTATGGGTCAGGTTGGCTGGAATGAACAGCACAGATAGTGGGTTATTCCTGATAGACCTTTATTACTACAAGAAATGAAACACAAAGCACTGGAGAATAATTATTCCAATATTATTATTTTCTTGAGAAGGGAAAGGATAATTGAATAACTAAGCCGCAACAAATGCAATAACCTTGCATTTCATAATAAATTTAATTTAATGACGAAATTCTCTATGCCCATCTTAATAGGTTCTAAGCATTTCAAGAGTATATTGATTCGTTTGTTGAGAAAAATGGAAGACGTATTAGTTAATGATAGTGACACCTACCACTGCAATTAGTAGTCATATTCTTGCATCTGGCACCCTTTTGTGTTGTTCCTGAACATTGAACACTCGAACAACCTTGTGAAGATGACGAAATTTTTGGAGGTGTGGAATATCCTGGGGAAAGTGGGGTAGCTTTAGAAGTTAAAGGTGTAGTAGAAGAAGCTCCATAACAATTCTTGCATGGCGTTCTGTTCATCAATTTTGCTTCTTCCAAGGTTATTGTGCTTACTGAATGGGTACATTCTAAAAGTCCACGGCATTGATGGTTGTGGTAAGCATAAGCCGTTTTGCTATTGCAAATCAGGACTTCCGTTTTAGAGGAATTCTCATTTAAAGCCTGATTGGGACTGGTGACAATATATTTATTAGGAATAAATCCTACATATCCATTTACTAATACGGATGACCAGCTTTCACCTGTGGTAAGAATTTGAACTTTATCACTTTTCTTCAGTGTCAGAACAACATTGTTTGAAGTTTCAATTGCATTACTCCTGAGTAAAACTCCATCTGTATTAAGTTCTTTAAGTGATTGTCCCTGAGCTATAGAAAATAAAAACCCAAGAATGAGTAATGGAAAAATTAACTTTTTCATTGTTTTTGAATTTATTATTGAAAACATTTTAAACATTTTATTTTGTGATAAACTTCTATTGCCTCTTTCGGGAATACCAGGATTGTAGTAGCGGCACAAGGATTTAACATTTCACAATAGTGTACAAGATGGTAGTATGTATTGTCCTCACTTAAACAAATGAAAACCTTTCCTGTCGAGTCAGTCAACATCTTTTGATTAAAATTACCCTTTCTCCAGTCCCATGGAGCTATCGCTGATGTGTCAGACCACAATCCTATCTTATTTTCTTTTGCCTCTATCTCTGCATTTGAGAGAACAGGATCAGATGAATACTTCTTATAATGCCAGGCTAGTCCTTTTTCTATTAGTTTGTAGTTTATAAGTGTATCATGATA
>JBATMM010000466.1:0-4529 GCA_049289835.1 Saprospiraceae bacterium
GGTTTATGTTTACCCCTGATCATCTTTCGGCGTTGTTTCATTCGGATGGAAAAGATTCACTAGGGACCAATAGTCCATACGTAGCCGATTCAACATCATCCCAGGAGGAGAAAAGGGAGGATCAAAAACAAAAGGAACATAAACCAGAGATAGCAGATGCCTTAAAGAAAGGGGCCGAATTATTTACCGAAAAGTTCACACCTTATAAGGATAATTCCATGAGCCCCGTTGCACAGGGTAAAAATGATTTATCTCCCCTTGATCAATTCAGGACCTACTACTGGAATGGATATTATAAAGAAGCAATCAAAGTTTTTTCAACACTGGGCCCGCAATTTCAAAACAATGACAACCTGCGCTTTGTCTATGCCAATGCGCTTGCTGTTGAAGGAGATTATGAAGTTGCACAATTAGAATTGACAAATATCATTGACCATAAGAAATCTATTTACCTCGATGAAGCGCACTGGTATTTGGGATTGCTGTATATGCAACAAGGCGATATGACACATGCGGGGAAGTACTTCAAAAATTGTGTGGCCACTGTTGAAGGAAAGCATAAAAAAGAAGCAAAGGATTTGTTGGAGAAAATTAAATAAATATTATTTCAGGTTAAATCGAAATTGAATTCTAATCTTCAATATTATTGAAACGAGGTTTTGTCCTTATTCTGACCCCGCCAATGTGATGCTTGACATCAAAGAATTTTTTTAATCTTTTTTGAGCAAAGTGGTTTTACCTGATTGCAGGGGTCCGGACGAGGAGACAATAGGATAGAACCGAAGTAGTTTCTTTACCTGCGGGCCGATATTTCGGGAAATCATTTTATGTTGATTTGCAATTCAATTGCAAATCAACATAAGATAAATTGTAAACTCATTGTTCTTAAAAGTACTCGGAGACTGCTTTTTCAAAAGAAGAAAAAGAGGCCACCAAATCACTGCTTGAAGAGAAAACAGGAAAAGGTTAATAGTTAGCCTTCAAATGGAACTGCCCGGGGACCAGAGATTCATTGCCTTCAGGTACTAAAACCCTGTTTCGGCTCCTTTTCTCATGTAAATAATTAAAAAAAGTGCTTTTTTTTTCAAATCTAACCACTTTTGGTGAGATTTCTTTGCTCAAACCCCCTCTATATTTACCCGAAGTAACGCTGTAGAAAAGAAACACGCCAAGCGATGCAAATTGCCGACACCCTCAGGACTTTTCTATAGGTTGATTCTTAGTTATTAACTGATCATAATATTATGTTTGTTTAATGTAGATTATTAATTGTCATGACTATTTTTTAAAGCTGGCAGAAAAAAGTTCCTGCCAGCTTTTCTTTTTAGCTTTATACCTCAATAGCCACTGATGCTCTTTCGCAAAACCAGTCTACAGGTTTTCTTACTTTCCCTCCTCACATTACTTTATTCTTCTTTAGCCACCAGCCAACAACTTTCCCTCAAAATCGCAGGCGATCAACAGGTGGGCTTTCATGTCGATATCTACAATGGCAGTCAGCTGATCGTATCTAATACCAAAGAATTTTTCTTACAGTTATTTAATCTGGATTTGAGCACAAATGCTCAAGTGCAATGGATGGGTCAAACCTGGAATGGCGATGAAAAAAGCATCACACTTCAAAGTGATTTGTATCTGAAAGAGTTCGATGCTAATCTGTCTGCAACCGTAACCTATGAGGTCGTTAATCCTAACCTCATAAAGAAGACCGTTGAATTGTTTCAACCCTCTATGCCCGGCATGTATTATATAGTACAGGAGACAGCCAGACCAGCTCAAACACCACAACGATATGTAACATTTGAATATGATAGCTTCCCCGGGGGTCTCGTCCATGAAATGTTTCCCGCCACAGGCTTCATCACACCAGCTCATGATGTAGTTGGTTTTCTCACAGATGCAGGATATAAAAATCAATATACCAGAAATACACGTCGCCGTTTCAGCGGCCGAGGAGGCGGGTTTGTAGGTTTGCGCAGATTACCCGATCCGAATTTATTTTCCATCGCTTCTTTATCAGACAGGGCACATGATGATCATTACATCAAACAAACATTCGGTGAAATGTATAACCTGGATGCCGGCACAACAACAATACTAAAACCTCCTGCAGCATATCAAAAAGAAGGCAACTCAGAAGTTGAATTCAATGACGGACTAATTTCAATAACAGGCCATCCTGGTGGAAGGGCAGGTATTGATTTTATAGCCCCTTTTAAAGACCAAAAAATTTATACCATTTCTTTTTTGTGCAAAGGCAATACACCTGTAGCATTAAAACTATTCAGAATTAAAAAGGGTCAAAAAACCATTGAACTCGAAAATGGTGTAAAATACATTGACAACTTTCCGGCAACAGATAACGAATGGACCCGTTTCGAAGGAAGCATCCTTGTCCCTTATATTGAACATGATAGCGTATCTATGTTCATAGGTACGCAATCCGGAAAGGAATGTAACCTTCAAATAAAAGATCTGCATTTTGTGGAACACCAACCACAACAAGAACCATACAACATATTACCACTTGGCGAAAAAGTAGAAAAGACAACCTATATTTTTGTTGAGCCCTGGATATCACATCAACAATTTATGATATCAGCCCAAACCAGATTGGCCGAAGGAGAGGGCTTTAAAGGTTCACAGATCGAAAAAATGTTGTATGCTAATTTCAATATGCTCACATGGATCACTGATGTAAGAGATTTTACGCCATTCAATGTGCCGAACATGAATTATGCACCGGACATGTACAACAGGGATTGTTTTTTTGCAACAGTTGCTTCTTACAATAAAGAATTGAACCTTTCCTTGTGGGAACAATGGGGCAAAACACAAACATCTAAAGGGGGTATCGGTACGATTATCACTCCATTGATGGGGTCGGTGGAAGCAAAAGATAATGAAGCCACTATCGAATGGCTGATCTGGGCCATGCTCAACAAACGTCGTTTTGGGGTTACACTTCCACAGGAAAAAATTCAGAAAGCAGTTGATTATGTATTGAATGAATTTGATGCTGACAGAGACGGCATTTGTAAAGCACACTTCTCATTGAGCCAGGTGGATATCGTTGATTTCAATCCCAAGACAGATCGCCTTGCTGTCAACCAGGGTATGCTGGCCATCGCGCTCAGAACCATAAAAGAATTGGGTTTTGATATTTCCGATGATTATATTCTAAGAGCAGAAATTGAATATCGAAAATTTTATGATGCAGAAAGAAAGCATTTACTTTTTGACAGAAATTTTCCCGACATCATCACACTGACAGATCTTGAACCTGAGTTTTTCTCACTGTGGTTATTCAAAAGACAAATCCTAACTGATGAAATGGTCAGAAATCATCTTGATCAAATACCTCATCTGAACAAAGTACTCAATTCACCAAACCCCGAATATGGAACGACTGCACCTATTTGTGTCCGATTGATAAGCAATGCCCCGGGGTATTCATATCTCAGTGGCGATTATCAGCCGTTTGAGACATTTGGTGCAGAAAATTATAGCAATGGTAAAAGTGATGGGTATTATTACAATGGCGGTAGTTGGTTCAGGGCTGAGTATTGTGCCTATGTTGTCGGATTGAAACATGGTTGGACGAAGGCTGCAAAATTGATGGAAAACCGAGTGTGGGCAGAAATATATCTGAATCCCAAATGGCCATTCAGTAAAGAATTTATCCCTACAAAATGGACGACAACGGATAGCTGGTGGATATCAACAAGGGGATTGTGCTGGAATGTTTTTATACTCATGGCCGATGAAGTGGCAGGCCTGCGCACGCCGGACATGGATCCTGATTATCAACAAATGAAATCCAAATAAAAATCAATATTTTTCGATATGACCATTTATCAGATCGATGCATTTACGGACAAGCTCTTCTCAGGCAATCCTGCAGCTATCATCCCGCTGGATGCATGGCCAGATGATGCACTTATGCAATCCATCGCCCTGGAAAACAACCTCGCCGAGACAGCGTATGTTGTGCCTGAAGGAAATGATTTCCGCATTCGTTGGTTTACACCGGCTGTCGAAGTGGACTTATGCGGGCATGCAACACTTGCTGCAGCGTATGTGATGTTCTCTGAACTTGGACATACCGCTGACACTATCAGATTTCAATCAAGAAGTGGTTGGTTGTCTGTTCGCCGGGATGGAACCTGGCTTACGCTAGACTTTCCTGCGGACAAGATTAGGCCTCTTGAGGTTACTCCGGGTATGAAAAAATGTACAACAGCCAATATCCTTGAAGCTTATCAGGGGAGATCAGATTATATGTTTGTCCTCTCCGATCAAAAGACGGTTAAAGAAAGCCACTTTGATCTCCTGGCCATTGCCGCTCTTGGACACAGAGGGGTAATTTTCACATCTGAAGGGGCCGGTGTTGATTTTGTTTCCCGTTTTTTTGCCCCTGCCTTCGGTATCCCTGAAGATCCGGTGACAGGTTCAGCTCATACGACCCTTACACCTTATTGGGCTACCAGGCTAGGCAAAAAGAAGCTCGTCGCAAAACAGGTTTCCCC
>JBATMM010000467.1:0-3250 GCA_049289835.1 Saprospiraceae bacterium
AAGTAAAGGATAAGATACTGTGGACCTTCCGGATCCTAGAATATGTCCAACAGGTTCCGGAGGAATATCTAAAGCATCTGAAGGATACTAATGGTCTTTATGAAATACGAATTCAACAAGGAGGTGACATTTTCAGGATCTTTTGTTTTTTTGATGCAGGACAATTGGTTGTATTGGCAAATGGATACCAGAAGAAGACTCAACGAACTCCGAAAACAGAAATTGACAAAGCATTAAGGATAAAAAAGCAATATGAGCAAGAAAAGCAATTTAAAAACACTTGACCAATTTATCGATGAGCAATATGGGAAGAAGGGCACTCCAAAACGTGATAAATTTGAAAGAGGATATGAAACTTTTAAAATTGGATTTCTACTTCAGCAAGCCAGATTGAAAAAGGGCCTGACACAGGAACAACTTGCTGATCGTTGCGGTACCAATAAGGGCAATATTTCAAAGATTGAGAATGACGTAAGAGAGGTGCGTATCTCAACCCTTCAAAAGATTGTCGAGGAAGGGCTGGATGGCGAACTCGAATTTAAAATAAAGTTGAGACAGACTTCGAAGTAGAAATCTCTCCTATACCATCCGCTTCACACCCTGGCGAATATGTCTAACACCAATACTTTCTTCCTTGAGAAAGATTCTGACCCGCCTGGCTTACAATCTCAATAACTATACATTTGCAAACCTTACTGGGAAAAAAACCTAGCCGAGCCCTCAACCCTATCAATGGAATTAGATAATCATTTTCAAATGAATAGTACAAGTGCGATGTTAAATATGGAAAAGTGAGTCACTTGTGCTAATAATCTCCACAATTGCAAACTCCAAAACGTGAATCCATACCGTTAACCTGATACACGCATATGAACTATCGCAATAATTATCTTATTTTTAGTTTTACACATTATCCACCGGGTACCTGTTGAATGCAATACAGTATAAATGATAGATAAATTAATCATTTCCCTCATCCTTTTCCTTCCTCTTGCAAGCAAAAGCCAAAGCTCCTATCTCCATCAAATCTTAAGCTACAGGGACTCAATAAAGTATATCGACCTACATGACTTCATCTACAACAGGCCTTACCCATACGAAGGCAATCAACAGAAGGCGATGGGCAAAGTTTTGCCTATGCTCGAAAAATTACGAAATGAGGACATTCAAACACTTTTGACTGATGAGAATCCACGAAGTCGTGCATTGGGGATACTGGCTCTGTACCAGGTGGATAATCAAAATTCCCTATTGCAACTTTCAACATACTTCATAGATTCAGCAGCCTGCTATAAACAAACACCGTATCACAGATTTGCTTCTGATCATTTATTCTCTAACAAAAGACCGAGTTTGGATAGTCTCCTGTCTAAAGCTAAAACATTCACGGTTGGGGAAATAGCGAAAACACTTTTTAGCCAGTATCTGCAACAACTTGGATATTCATATTTGGATCAGGGTTTTGAGACTTTTGTCAGGAAAAGTATTGTGACCGAATATTCTGCTGGTTTTCTAAAGTGGTTAAAACTGAAAGCGACTGGCGGAATAGAGCCTTTCCAGGAAGAACGTCGCGAACTGGTTAACCGGTTAAAAGACAGGATCAATAAAATTCCAAGTCCTGTTGACAGAGCCACCTATAAAATTTACCTTTCTATAGATGAGTATGAATTGTATGATGAGGAAGAACGGCTTAAATCATTGCGATTTTTGGGTAAACGGTATATTGAAGCCATCCTGACCAGGTTGCCTTCAACAAAGGATCAGAGTTTAATAAGTATCAATGATAGTACGCACAGAGATTTTGATTATACTCAGATGTGCAACTGGATTTTGCAAAATGCGAATTACGTATTCCAAAAAGAGGACATTCAGTTTTTATTGTCACGAGCTGAATATGAAGAAAAATTATGGTCATGGAATACTCGTCTTTATTCTCCTTACTGGTACATCGCTTGTGCAAACATTGACACATTGAATGCACCCATGTATATAGGTTATGGCCTGAGCAGATTTACAGGAGAATATGATCAATTTGAACGGGCAGAACTCTATGCGTCACTATGGCATGTAGCAGGTGACAGGGATGTAAATTTTATTTTGAATTGGTTTTTCAATTCGTATAAGATAAATGAACGTAATCCTGAACGACTGGATCATTTTATTCACCGATTGACAAGAATGTCTGATCTGAAATTACTGAAGCATCTCATACAAGACGACAGATTTTATCATTACATAAAAGTGAGTGACGTTGTAGAAATTGCGAGGCAGATAAATCAGATCCTTCAAAAGGAAGTTATTCCTCAACAAAGTATTGATCGGTTATCGCTTCCTATTTGGTTGTCGCAATTTGAAGAATCATATGACAAGACCTTTGAAGAATATCCAATTCAAGTGACGCAATTGCTCAGAGACTCCGAAAAACTTAAAGAGGAATTGAGGAAAATAAATTGAATCTTCTGTAAACGAATAGTACCCACCACAGGCCTCATCACTTTAACATTGAAACCCTTAACTTTATATGCGAATAAACAGTTACGCATCATCTGCATCCATTCTGTCGGCTAATTGCCCGGACTTCCCAACTAAACTTAAAAAATAAATGAAAATTGACGGATGTAGCATTTCCAAAATACACAGAAGCAAATACACAGGATTGTATTCCTTTTTCACGGGGAGAAAATAAATACAATTCAAGGTCCGGATAGGACAACGTTATCATTTTTTAGAAAATGGATTGCCCGATAGATCCTGGCTCACCAGTTTGGTAAACAATTCAATGCCGGCATCAGAGTGCAATTGATTGTTTTGCACAAACAACCAGCGCACATTCGGACAACCGCTCAGCGTTTTAAGATCGGTGATCCGGTTGTTGGAAACATCCAGCCGCTCAACTTGGACAGCATGCAAATCGCTCATGTCAGCGAGTCCGCAGTCGACCAGATATAAATCGCCCAATTTTGGAAATCGCGAAAAAAGTGCCAGGTCGGGTATTTTTTTACCTGAAAAGCGGAGCGCTGTCACATGGCCTTTTTGCACACAGGTGCGAAAACCTACAGCATTTTCCATCATGTGCCAGTGTTCCGAAAATGTCGCATCCTGTAAAGTAAGACCTGCGTCAGTAGCGATCTGCGTGAGTGCATCCTTTTCAGTTGCATCCAGCCTTGAAAAGTCGTAGTCGTACTGACCCGGTGACGCTTTACCGTGCCCCATTTCCATAGCAAAACCTAATGCATAAAAACCAATGCCC
>JBATMM010000468.1:0-3532 GCA_049289835.1 Saprospiraceae bacterium
TCGTGCCACGATGCTCTAACTGCCTGATATTGTATGTAGTTACGAGTGGTTTGCCGCGTCATTTTTTATCACTTTTTATTACCATTTTCAAGCCCTTATCCCGATATTCTTAACTTTGAAATAATGAAGTTGCTATACCACCTCCCCAATGCCCTGACGCTGACTAATCTCACCTTCGGCACCCTGGCTATCATGGCATTGATAAATGATCAGATCCCTATGTCTTTGATGCTGGTAGGCGGATGCCTGGTGGCCGACCTCCTTGATGGAGCAGTTGCCCGAAAACTAGGAGTAGGAAGTGGCTTAGGGATACAACTTGATTCACTGGCTGATGTGATTTCATTCGGAGCTTTACCTGCAGTCATGATTTATGTTGCTTCTGATAAATATGGTCATGGCGATCCGGGCCAGGGTTTGATAGCTGTTTTTGCAGCACTTTCAGCAGCTTCTGCCGGTTTGAGGCTCGCACGTTTTAATATCGATACAAGACCACGGGAATATTTCTGGGGCCTGGCAACACCAGCAGGAGGGATCATGGTAACAGGATGGTTTTGGGCTCAGTATGCAGGCCGTGATTATGGATTAGGTATGGCTGATTCTCCATGGCTGGGTATTATTATCCCTGTTTTTCTGATCATCGCTTTTCAGATCCCACTAAGATTGCCCGGTATGAAATCGCCTAAACCGGGTATCATTACAGCAATACTCCTTATCGTCATGGGATTGATTGGATTCCTTACTCTGGGTCCTATAAGTATTCCTTTGACTATTGTTGCCTATGTAGGATTGGGTTTGCTCAATCTCGTATTGAAGTGGTATTGAGGAAAGAGAAGTGAGAGAGTGAGAGGAGTGAGTATGTGAGAATGTGAGAATGTGAGAATGTGAGAATGTGAGCAGGTAACTCCTATTTCTACCAATCAGATAATAAAATCAAATGAATTGATAAAAAACGAAGGAACACTTTAAGATTTTTACATTTGCTACATGAAATTCAAAGCAGAAATCAATGTCATGCCTCTGAAAGAATTACTTGACCCGCAGGGCAAAACTGTGGCCCGGAATATGGATCATGCGGGTTTTTTGGGCGTAGAAGATGTACGGATCGGGAAGCACATGGAAATAATGATCGAAGCAAAGGACGAAGCCACTGCCAGAGAAACAATAGATCAGGCTTGCAAAAAATTCCTGGCCAATATGATCATGGAGAGTTATTCTTTTGAAGTCAAGCCGGCTTAGGCGTGCTTTACATTGTCCCCACACCTATTGGCAACCTGGGTGACATTACACACCGTGCTATTGAAGTTTTATCTACAGTCGACATCATCCTGGCTGAAGATACCCGTACATCACGTCGCTTACTTGACAGGTACAACATCTCTACCCCCCTTCGCTCTTATCATGCATTCAATGAACATCAGACTACATCGGCTATCATTGATTTATTGAAAGAAGGGAAAACATTGGCTTTAATATCCGACGCAGGCACACCAGGCATCTCTGACCCTGGCTTTCTCCTGGTGCGTGCGTGCAGAGAGGCTGATGAAGAGATCGTAGTATTACCCGGACCCACAGCATTTGTTCCTGCACTCGTTGGTTCGGGATTTCCATGCGATCGATTTTATTTTGAAGGCTTTCTTCCGCATAAAAAAGGGCGCAATACACGATGGAAGCATCTTTCAACATTGACAAATACAATTGTACTGTATGAATCACCTTACCGACTTGTAAAATGTCTTGAAGAAATTCTGGAATTTATAGGTGATGAACGAAAAGTGTGTGTAGTGAGAGAAATATCAAAAATGCACGAGCAATATCATTTCGGTACAGCGTCAGAATTGGTAAAAGAATTTGAATCTCATCCTGAAAAAGTCAAGGGAGAGATGGTAGTCATCATTTCAGGAGAATAAATGCCTATCTCTGAGTATTCCGTTCATACACAATCACTTCTTTGTCAAATGTCTTCACCACAGTATATGAATTTTGTAGTGTTGCAGAAAGAGGGTTATCTTTCATCAAAGGGTAATTGATCAATATAAATCGTGGATTTTTATTCAATATTTTTTCAAATTCTTCAGCCTGATTTATTTTAAGTGCATTATTATTTGCTGCCAACCATATCAGTGAGCTATGAATATAAGGTGTCGGACTTGACGTACCTGTAAGATGGTAAATGATTTGTTCATAATCGCCTGTATATAGAATGTCTCCTGGCTGCAAACGGGTATTTAAATAGGCAGCAACTTCTCTGGGATAATCCTTTCGATCAAAGAAAATAAATTTTTGCGCAATGACATTGGCACCAATGAGAAGGGCAAATAATGGATATCCAATGGCAGGCTTTCTCATCCATGAAAGAATTGGACCGGGTGAACGCCGGGGATCAAAAAAACTACCTGCAAGTAAACTAAGCGGAACCATAAATTGAACAAAGTAATGCGTGAACATCCTTCCCGGCCATAAGATTATGAACATAATGAACAAAGCCCAAATTGATGATAATACAGGAAGATATCTTTCAGTGCTGCGCCAATTCCATAAACAATAAAAAAACCAAATGACAACAGGTAAAAAACTTAAAAAGCAGTTGAATACAAAATTTAGATATTCATACCATATTGGTTTTATGACATAACGGCTGCTAAGTTCAAATGAATAAAACCAAAATATTTCTCCGAGGCCCATATGATTATACCAAATCCATACCCCAAGTAATGGAATAATGAAACCGATACCCAGAAGTGTACATCTTAGGAGCCAAAAATGCCAGGATTTTCTTAATGTCACTTGCTGCCACAAATAAAACAGCCCGATGGCTAAAGCATCAAAAAGAACAACATATTTGATCATAAATCCTGCACCCAATACCAATCCGGCAAGAAAAAAAATACCGGCACCTTTGTATCGAAGGATAAGGAATAAAGCCGTAATAGTAAATAAGTTAAAAAAAAGTTCAGTATTAGGTGATAGCCCATATGTACTATAAATGGAAGCAATGAAAACGTAAATAATTCCGCTGGCGATTGGTGCCTCATTGTAACTGCTTCTAGAAGAAGGTTGAAGAAACTGACGATGGGCGAGGAAAAGCATAAAACCTGTAAGGGCGACCCATACTGCAGTGATAATACGAATCACCATAATGGCTTTTCCAAAAAGTATCTGAAAAAATGCGAATAGCAAAAAGATGCCAATCGGTTTTGTATCCATTACATCCTTTAGGTAAACCCGGCCTCGTCCTAATGCATCTGCGATAAGAATATAGGTTGATTCGTCATGATTGATGACAGAAGGAAAAAAAGAAAATACCCGCATCAGGAGAGCAAATCCCGTAAATACGGCTAAAAGGGTCCATGGCTGATTTAAATATTTTTGCATAAAAATTACTGCCTCATTGATTGCAAATTAACACGACCTTTGGAATGAATCCATCATTCACCCATAATACTCAGGCACAGACCCACAATCTATCTTCAATAACGCAACGGAATGGACGAGAAAGATATATTTAAGTTGGCCATACCCCTGGTGGCAATAC
>JBATMM010000469.1:0-5909 GCA_049289835.1 Saprospiraceae bacterium
TATCACGAGAAATGCAAAAACCGGAAGCCATTTTTGTATCATTTCATTTTTTTCTCTAAGGTAAAGTATGCTTTTACTCTCGTTCTATACCATCGTGACGAGCAGGAAGTATATGAGGTTGAAGTGCAGAAATCAAAGTTCCTCAATCTCATGTGGTGCAATACAGGAGTGTACATGTAAGGATGTCATTTAAAATAATTATCTCAGTTCTCCTTAGCCTTTGCCTCATTTCCTGCCAAAAAGATTATACCCTGTCTTGTCTACACAGTCCTTCTTTTGTACTTTTGCGCCTGAATTGAAGGATACCCTCTGCTAATGAAGGATTTACGTAAGTTTTTTGTCCATTTTACGCTCATCCCGGCCATCGCCATTATTTGTGCTATTCTGTTTGCCTTTCCGGCAACAGGCTTCAGCCAGCAAACCACTGAGAATCACGAAGAAACGGCTGATCATGCCATGGATTCGGCCAAAATCGAAGGCCATGAAAGCGAAGAAGCGCATGCCTGTCATTTCCATGGGGATATTGAAGAAACTGAATTTGACGCTACGAATACGGCCTATCACCACATTGCAGACGCAAACGTATACAGCATTGGTTCTTTCAACTTTCCTTTGCCCTGCATCCTATATTCGAAAGGCCAGGGAATAGATATGTTCTCCTCCAAAAAATTTGATTTTGAATTTTATGGTCATGGAGATGGTCACAAAGCCTACAACCGCTATGTGCTCACCGAGAGCCAGGTAAAACATATCGTCGATCCGTCATTTCCTTTGGGTGAAGCAGACCTTGAAGGGTTTACACATGATATGACCACTGTAGACGGTAAAACCATTACAAATGTTTATGCATGCTTTCAGGGGAAACATTATCTCCTTGAAGCACAAAGCACAGCAGATGGTGGATTGTTCGGAGGTGGACTGACTTCGTTCTATGATTTTTCAATTACAAAAAATGTATTGTCCATGATCTTGATTTCCCTGCTGTTAGGCTGGGCATTTTTCGGGATCGCTAAAGCATATAGAAATCGTGCAACACTTGCACCAAAGGGATTACAATCATTGGTCGAACCCATTTTTCTGTTTATTCAGGATGAAGTGGCCAAACCATTCCTTGGACCAAAATGGGAGAAATTCTTACCGATGCTGTGTGCTTTGTTTTTCTTCATCCTTGCATTGAATCTTTTTGGTCAGATCCCTTTTTTAGGCGGAAGCAATGTCACAGGAAATCTTGCTGTCACTGCAGTATTAGCTTTAGTAGCTTTTGTAGTGGTGACAATTAATGGAAACAAACATTACTGGAGTCACATTGTGTGGATGCCAGGTGTACCTGCAATTATAAAAATTCTCATCCTTACCCCGGTCGAAATTCTCGGCGTATTCATTAAGCCTTTCACATTGATGTTGCGACTTTTTGCAAATATCACTGCCGGGCACATTGTAGTACTCTCTTTCGTGGGATTGATTTTCGTTTTCGGCAAGATGGGACAAAGTGTTGCAGGGGCTGCCGGAGGATTTTTAGTAGCCGCTCCATTGACCATGTTCATTATGGCGATTGAATTGCTGGTTGCTTTTATCCAGGCTTACGTATTCACTCTTCTTGTCGCTTCTTATATCGGAGCAGCAACTGAAGAACATCATCATGCAGAAAAACATTGAGGATAGTGAGTAGTGAGTAGTGAATAGTGAATGTGCGAATAGTTTAATCGTAAATCGTCATTCGTAAATCGTAAATAATTTTAACTCAATAAATATTTTAACATGACAGGTTCTATTGTAGCCATCGGAATGGGACTAGCGGCCATCGGAGCTGGTATCGGTGTAGGTTCTATCGGAGGAAAAGCTATGGAAGCCATAGCTCGCCAACCGGAAGCCATCGGTGATATCCGTTCGAACATGATCCTTACAGCAGCCCTTGTAGAAGGTGCAGCGCTGATCGCGATCGTGTTGTCACTAGTCGTCAAATAGATTTGTGCAAAAGAATAATACCGGTTGCCGTACGATTGGTCCGGCTGCCGGTATCTTCTAAAAGCAAGAAATTAACAACGTAAAAGAAAAATAAAATGGATCTTTTTTTCCTCGCAGATTTCAATGTCTCCAGACCGGGAATAGGCTTATTACTTTGGACCCTGGTGATCTTTCTTCTCTTTTGGGGCATCGTCGGAAAATTTGCTTTCAAACCCATCAAAGATTCATTGAAGAAACGTTCAGACGATATTCAAGCCGCTCTTGATGAAGCAAAGAATGCTAAAGAAGAAATGGCAAAGCTCAATACAGATAATCAACGCCTATTGAGCGAAGCACGCGAAGAAAGAGCAAAACTATTACGCGAAGCAAAGCTCACCGGCGATAAATTGATTTCAGAAGCAAGAGATAAGGCAAAAGAAGAAGCTAATAAAATCGTCATCGATGCCCGCCGGGAAATTGAGAATCAAAAAAATAAAGCAATCGTCGAAGTCAAAAACCAGGTAGGTCAAATGTCAATCGATATCGCTGAAAAACTCATCCGCCAGCAAATGAACACACCTGAACAAAAAAGCCTGGTCGATAAGCTGGTCAATGAAATCAAACTCAGTTAATCAATAATCAATAAGCAATAGGCAAAGAGCAATAAGCAAAAATCAATAAAATCAGATACCATCACGAGTCCGGTATCCGGCATCCAAAAATCCGGCATCCAAAAAATCCAAAATCGTAAATCAGTCAATGTCAACTTACAGAATAGCCTCCAGATATGCGAAATCACTGCTTGATCTTGCCATTGAACAGGACAAACTTGATATTGTATTAAAAGACGTGCAATCATTTGTCAAGGCTACAGAAAATCGTGACTTTGCATTATTATTGAAAAGCCCGCTTGTCAAATCAGATAAAAAAGAAAAAGTACTCGATGCTATTTTCCATGGCAAGATTGATCCACTGACCAATTCATTTTTACATATCATCGTCCGGAAAGGAAGAGAATCTGAACTTGCCGATATAGGTCAGGAATTTATCAATCAATACAGACAAAGAAAAAGTATTTCCATTGTGAATATTGTTTCTGCAGAACCTCTTACTGAAGAAACTCTTTCCTCTATCCGCAAAAAACTTGTTGACAGTAAAATGACAAGAGGAAATATTGAATTCATCACATCAGTCGACAAGAACCTGATCGGTGGATTTGTGATTTCATTCGAAGACAAATTATATGATGCGAGTGTTTCCCATCAACTAGATCTGTTGAGAAAACAATTTATAAGTAAAGAATACCAGGCAGCTATATAAATCTAAATAACGATCAACACTAAATAATAAAATCATGGTGGATGTCAAACCCGATGAAATATCGGCCATATTAAAACAGCAATTATCAGGTTTTCAAAGTGCCGCTGAACTTGAAGAAGTAGGATCTGTACTGCAGGTCGGAGATGGTATAGCACGTGTCTATGGATTGAACAGGGCACAGGCGGGAGAGTTGGTTCAATTTGACAGTGGTGTTGAAGCTATCGTATTGAATCTTGAAGAAGATAACGTCGGTGTCGTATTGATGGGATCAGGCGATGATATCCGCGAAGGTTCACGTGTCAAACGTACAGGACGAATCGCGAGCATCAACGTCGGTATGGGTTTTATTGGTAGAGTAGTGAATCCCCTGGGACAACCTATCGATGGGAAAGGTCCTATCGCTGGTGATAAATATGAAATGCCACTGGAGCGCAAAGCCCCGGGCGTGATCTATCGTCAGCCTGTTAACGAACCGCTTCAGACAGGTATCAAAGCGATTGATGCCATGATTCCTATCGGACGCGGACAACGTGAGCTCATCATCGGCGACAGACAGACAGGAAAATCAGCCATTGCTATTGATACGATCATCAATCAAAAAGAATTTTTTCAAAAAGGACAACCTGTATACTGCATTTATGTAGCCTCAGGACAGAAAGCATCTACTGTAGCACAAGTAGCCAAGACTTTACAGGAAGCAGGAGCCATGGATTATACCGTGATTGTTTCTGCCTCTGCATCAGATCCTGCGCCGCTTCAGTTTTATGCTCCGTTTGCAGGCGCATCTATTGGAGAATTTTTCAGGGACACAGGTCGTCCTGCATTGATTATCTATGATGATTTATCAAAACAGGCTGTTGCGTATAGGGAAGTTTCTCTTTTGCTTCGTCGCCCACCAGGACGTGAAGCTTACCCGGGTGACGTATTCTATCTACACTCCAGGCTATTGGAAAGAGCTGCAAAAATCATTAACAATGATGATATCGCCCGCCAGATGAATGATCTTCCTGAAAGTCTGAAAAAAGGCAAGGATGCTAATGGCCAGCCGATCATAAAAGGTGGAGGTTCACTAACGGCTTTACCGATCATCGAGACACAGGCTGGTGACGTATCCGCATACATTCCTACGAATGTAATCTCGATCACTGACGGTCAGATATTCCTTGAATCCGGATTATTCAATTCAGGTATCCGTCCTGCTATCAACGTAGGTATATCAGTGTCACGGGTAGGTGGAAATGCGCAGATCAAATCCATGAAAAAAGTAGCTGGTACATTGAAACTGGATCAGGCTCAGTATAGGGATCTTGAAGCATTTTCAAAATTCGGTTCTGATCTTGATGCCGCTACCACAGCAGTGCTTGAAAAGGGAAAACGAAATGTTGAAATCCTCAAGCAACCTCAGTACAGTCCTGTACCGGTTGAAAAACAAATTGCTATTATTTATTTGGGTACCAGCGGTCTTCTCCGCGACGTTCCGGTGAATAAAATAAGTGAGTTTGAAGATCTGTTTCTGACAAATCTTTCTACAAGATTCCCTGGTGTTCTGGATAATCTTCGCGCAGGAAAACTTCTTGATGAAGACATCGCTGCATTAAGAACACTTTCAGGCGAACTGACATCCCAGTTTAAAGCTTAATACCAGATACCACAATAAAACCAATAACTGATGAGCGGTAAACTGAAAGAGGTACGGGAAAGAATGAAGTCGGTCGCTTCGACTCAACAAATCACAAAAGCCATGAAAATGGTTTCTGCTGCCAAGTTAAGGAAAGCACAGGAAGCGATCGTACGTGTGCGGCCGTATGCAGATAAGCTCAATCAAATGTTGCGCAATGTTCTTTCCGCAGTCGCCGGCGATGTTAATATTAATTTTGGAAAAGATCGTCCTATTCAACATGCCACGATGGTCGTCATCACTTCGAATCGCGGGCTTGCCGGGGCGTTTAACACCAATATTATTAAAGCCGCAGTAAAAGAGATAGATGAGAATTTTTCAGCTCAGCGTGCAGCCGGAAAACTAACGATCCTGTGTATTGGAAAGAAAGGTTATGATTTTTTTAGAAGGAATTACAAAGATTGTACGATCATAAAGGAGCATGTAGCCCTTTTCGAAAATCTTTCTTTCGAACAGACAGTCGTCGTCCCCAGATTACTCATGGATCAATTTAGTAAAGGAGAGACAGATCGCATTTCCGTTTCGTACAGCAGGTTCAAAAATGCGGCGACTCAGTTTGCTGAAGCAGTTCAATATCTGCCTGTACCTAAAATTGAAGCTGCGAGCAAACGAAAAGTGAATTATATTTTTGAACCCGAGAAAGACAAACTATTAGAATCATTAGTCCCCAGTATACTCGAGATCCAATTTCAGAAATTTCTTCTCGACACCCATGCTTCTGAGCATGGTGCCCGGATGACAGCCATGGACAAAGCGACTACTAATGCAGATGATCTCTTGTCTGAATTGAAAATCAATTATAACAAAGCCCGCCAGGAATCGATCACGAAAGAATTGAGTGAAATCGTGGGTGGAGCGGCAGCTTTAGGTTCATAATCAAAAAAATACCAGATAGTTATCCGTAGTTTCAAACTACGGATAACTATCTGGTATTTTTTCCACTTCTTAATGACTGGGAATTCTCTAT
>JBATMM010000470.1:0-1696 GCA_049289835.1 Saprospiraceae bacterium
TCGGCATACCATGCGCGGACATTGGATTGGGCTAACAGTGGACTGGTTATCGCAAGAATGAGAGGGAAAAGTAAATATTTTATCATCCTGATAATTTTTACGAAATATAAAAATTAAAATCATTGGCTGGTGAATCACCATCTTCTTTCTGAGATAAATATCTTCACAAATACGATTTTTTGTTTTTCATACTTTTAATACTGTGTTTGTTATGTTCAGTATTATTCTTCCCACAGACCAATAAATTTGATGATCTTAAGATGCGCATTTTCATTTTTCAAAATAACCTGAAATCCTCCTCCGGAAGGTCCACTGTCAGAATGTTCATCGCTTATTCTATTGTGGACCCCACATTCTACAAGACAATATTTGTTTTTTTTATCCCACAAAACACCGGAAAATGAGAGATAGGCTTTAATGGCATACTTATAGTTTGATTCATTTTCATCAGATAATGCCAAAGTTGGATAAGGACCAAGTAATGTGTATCTGAATATTGAATCGGAGAACTCAGTTAAGTTCTTTATGTCAGGATAACTATCCAGGTTAATGTAATTATTGAGAATAATATTCTTGTGTAAATGGGTTGTCTTTATTTTACTAATTAAGTATAAACCATTTTTAAAATTTGCTCTTTGCTTAAAAAGTTTAGCCTCATGCAGATTTATACTGTCAAAGTAAATTTTACGGTCAAGCGAGGTTTTAGCAACCTCTTCGTAAGTTTCAGGATCAAATAACACAATAGTGTCAAAAGGGTTATCGACGTACTCGATAGTCTCGATATGTCTCAATTTACTATAATAAAATTCAAAGTCTTTTAATTTAACCAGGGTATCCAGTACAGATGCATAGACCAATTCATCGGAAGGAATTTGAGAATATGCAGAAGCCATTGGAATCAATCCTAATATCGTGAGTAAGATTATCCTAATGTTTGTCCGGGGATAGGTCATAATGACTAACGCTATGGGGAGAGGCGATTATTGCTTTTGAGCTTAAAGTATATGCCCGAGGAGTTTAGAAGTATTTCTAAGATTTCTTCTTATTGTATTTACCAGATTTTTCCGATACTGTAGAAAGAGTGCTTTTGAATTTTTTAACCACTTTTTCATCTGCTTCAGTTATTGAATAGGGCTTATTAAATGCTGCCTGATTAACTTTAAAATAACCAGCTAATTCTCTGATCACTTCTTTTGAAAATCCCTTTTTATAATTCAATATTTTAGAAAGTACCGTTTTGTCAATACCGGTACTTTTGGATAATGCTATGGCACTCAATTCCTGCATCTCCATCAATTGTTTCAATATTTCAACAGGATGAATATCCCCGGTTTGAGAATGTTCTTCATCCCATTTTTCAATAAGAACTGTGAGAAGATCAATAATTTCTTCTTCCTCGGCAGTTGGTTTCCGCAGAGAAATTAATCTTTCTAATTCATCACAATATTTATTGTATTGCTCAATAGATTTAATAACTTTCAAATTGTTCATTTCATTTTGATTTGTAAAGGCCTACATCATAGATGCCAATTTCATTCTTTCCGGCATTACAAAGCTTATCATACTCAGCATGGGTACCTATAAATCTACGCCAAAGTTGCCGAAATGGCAACTTTTAATTTATTTCTCACAGCACCTCCCTCGGCTCGTGGCTTATACAAGGCGCAGCCTTGCTGACACCAGGACGTCGGTCAAC
>JBATMM010000471.1:0-9375 GCA_049289835.1 Saprospiraceae bacterium
ATAAACGAGAAGAATTGCTTGCAAAATTTGGGAAGCATAAAACCGAGAAAGGTTGTGTCTATATTCAAAAACTTGAAGACATTGATACCGGTGTATTAATCAAAATGGTGAAGAATACTATTGCTTATAGAAAGAAAGAATATCCGGGTTGACATTAAGACCGATTCCATTTTAAACCAATTCGCAATTTTATTGTCTATTCTCAAAAACATCATGAGGAACCACCTCTTCGCCATTCTATTTGTTCTGCCCACATTATTTATGCATGCCCAATCCTTATATTTTCCACCGCTAGTAGGAAATACCTGGGATACCTTATCACCATCATCTCTTGGTTGGTGCACAGATCAGATATCTCCGTTGTTTGATTACCTGGAATCTACCAACACAAAAGCTTTCATTGTCCTAAAGGATGGAAAAATAGTTATTGAAAAATATTTCGGGACATTCACACGTGATAGTATCTGGTATTGGGCTTCTGCCGGTAAGACACTGACATCGTTTATGGTGGGTATCGCCCAACAGGAAAATAAACTATCCATTAGTGATACCACATCTCAATACCTGGGACAGGGATGGACGAATTGTACGACAGCGCAGGAAGATAAGATCACCATACGTCATCAATTGACGATGACTACAGGTCTGGATGACGGTGTGCCAGAAAATTACTGCACGCTGGATACCTGTCTGATCTACAAAGCCGATGCGGGGACGCGATGGGCTTATCACAATGCACCGTATACATTGCTCGATGAAGTGATTCAAAATGCTACAGGCGTTTCGCTGAATGTATACATCAATCAGAAACTGTAGACATCAACAGGTATCACCGGTGCATTTTTTCCTTCCGGATACAACAATGTATTTTTTAGTAAAGCACGAAGCATGGCGCGTTTCGGATTGCTGATCCTCAATCATGGTGATTGGAATGGTGATCAGATCATGACCGATACGGCTTATTTCAACCAGATGGTCAATACATCACAGGCCCTCAATTTGTCTTATGGATACCTGTGGTGGTTGAATGGCAAGGCTTCTTTCCGTCTGCCCACATTGCAATTTGTATTTTCGGGTCCGCTATGTCCTCATGCACCTGCCGATATGATCGCTGCACTCGGGAAAAATGGACAACTCATCAATGTCGTGCCGGATCAAAATCTTGTCCTCATCCGGATGGGGGATGCTCCCGGTGCAGGTGAAGTCAGTAATACATACAATGATACGATCTGGCAGAAATTAAACAATGTACTCTGTGATATCAGTGCAGTTTCGAATGCAGTTGAAGATAATGATCTGAATTTTTTTCCAAATCCGGCTCAGCAATCCTTTTCGATAAATGTGAAAGAAGGATATTTTGATTTCATCATGACAGACGTTGCAGGTAAAATAGTCCGTAAAGAAGAACACGCGTTTGAAATGACTAAAGTTGATTGTAGTGATCTTTCGGGAGGGGTTTATTATATCAGTGTCAATGCAGGAGGTAAGAGATTTACGCGGAAGATTGTTGTGCAGTAGGCACATTGGAAATGATGAGAGTCGGTGAGAAATCATGATTGGAAAGCTGCTAAAATTGAAGAATCTGGTTACATTTACTACGTAAGCTTTTGCTTATGTGTAAAAAAACCAAAAAACGATCTTGTTAGCGTTGTTCAATAATCTTTGCCGGAATAATTGCAGTGGATACTTTTATCCATAATACAAAGCCTGCCATGTCGGACAGCACAATAGCATACCAACAGCCCCAGTCACCTTCATTTGTCCCGGGGCTCTGTTTAGCGGGGTTATCGGACAGTTTTAGTAGAGTTATAAGCTACCAAAGTCTTCACGCAGGATTCAAAATATGCAATGGAAAATAAATCAAATATTATGGCAAAGTTTATTGAAATAAAGGTTTTTGACGAAAATCATCCGGATAAGATCAAAACAAGAAATATCAATATTGATCAAATTGGATACTTTGAAGACGCATCGAACCCACAATATAGTAAGCGTATTTTTATAAATGCCGCCCACTATTTTGTTTTTGCACCTTATAGTGTTGATGAATTTCTAAGTCTAATGCAATGATGAAATATTTATAAATTCCTAAATAGGAGATATTCCATCTAATAGTCATAAATTAACTTTTGATCCGACGATGAATATGGGCAAAAAGGGTCATTGTTTTTTTGCAAATACCAATGGACAGGATGCTGTGCCGTTTGTATAACAACAGCCAGAACATATTAATTTGTACCGGAGCTTTTGTTAGCGGGGCTATCGGATGCTTTTGTAATCGTTATGTGCAACCGTAAAAGGAAGACAGAGCAAATATGAATCGACTTTATCAAATGGGACTTCTGCTTTTTCTATGCAACTTTATGACAAGTTGTCATGGGCAGACAAAGGAAAATAGTCAATCCCAACAATCAAACGACAAGCCGAAACTTGTTGGCGGGACTTTTGAAAATAGTGAATTCACCTATTACGGAATTCCTAAGCATATAAGCTCCACTGACACAAGTTCGGGTTGGAATCAAAAAGGGGAAAAAATTCTACTGACTGGAATTGTTTATCAACAAGACGGCAAAACACCAGCCCCCGATGTTCTTTTATACTATTATCATACAAACACGGATGGAAAATATTTACATAAACCGGAAGAAAAGCGAAGTATGCCCCCAAATGAACTTGGACAGACACACGGATACATTCGTGGCTGGGTTAAAACAGATTTGGGGGGGAAATACTATATATTCACGGTAAGACCCGGAACTTATCCAACTAATGACGAACCTGCTCACATTCATATAACCGTAAAAGAACCCAATGACTTAAAGGAATACTATATTGATGACTTTGTTTTTGACGATGACAAATTGCTTACATCATCCAAAAGACAGAAAATGGAAAACCGTGGTGGTGGTGGTATACTCAGATTAGTTCAAAAAGGAGATTTACTAATTGGCGAACGAAATCTCATCCTTGGATTAAATATTCCTGCCTATCCGAATAAAACAGTGAGTGAATTAAATTCAGGAAACAACGTAGGAGAAGATGTTTTTTCCTTTGTCCCTTTTCATGCCTGGGGTCCTGACAAGGGAACCAGGACATGTCCTATTTGCAAATATGGTTGGTATCACGGAATACTTTATTTTGTTGGCAACAATCCAAATTGGTCTGAAATAAATCAATGGCTCTTATTTTTAGAAACTGAAAGTAAGCGAAGAGAAAATCATTTGAAGGTTTATTTTGTATATGGAAATGAAACTGGTTACAACAAAAGAGACAGAGAAAGGGAATTAGAGAAAATTGGCAAGGACTTAAAATTAGAAAAAGTCGCATTAACATTTGTGTCCTCTTTTTCTGACGTTTCCTCAGAAATTAACCTAAACAATATTAATCAAACGGTAAATAACACATTTATCCTATACAAACGAAGTAGGATTATTGATAAGTTCATTAATTTAAAACCAAATGAAGATAATTTCAACTTGGTTAGCCAGCAACTTGACAAATCAATCAATGAGTATTTTGACTTGGAAAAACCCAGGAAATAATGACAAGAAGTGCAGCACATCACATCCAAGACTTCGTTATATACGAAGCACAAGCAATGAAGTCAAAAAAAATGAAAGAGTGTTTTTGCTACGGCTTTATCTTCACAGCATGAAAGTAAACCCCAGAAAGACACCTGAATATGAAGCCGAATATTTCAGAGAAGTTAACGACTTGCTAACTAATACCACAGATAAGTCCTGATTCATTTTTAAATTCTACAATTTTTCAATAACACCCCGATACTCCCTGCCAATTGGAATAGACACCCCATTCACTTCAACCATTTCGGCAGTATATGATTCAATCTTTGGAATTGAAACGATAAAAGAACGGTGGATACGTTTGAAAAGATTTGCCGGCAAAAGATCTTCCATTTCATGAGTGCTTATCTTTGAAATGTACTCCGCCTTTGTGGTCACGATTTTAATGTATTCGCGCTGGCTTTCAATATATACAATTTCAGAAAACCATATTTTCACTTTCTTTTTTTGAACATTCAGAAATATAAAATCCTTTTTCTCCCCGGGTTCATTTATTTTCTGCATTTCAGATTGGGCTGTCTTTACTTTATTGACAGCTACCAAAAAACGTTCAAACGCAAATGGCTTCAACAGATAATCGGTTACGTTCAGATCAAATCCCTCCACTGCATACTGGTGATAAGCAGTTGTAACGATTACTGCAGGCGGATGAGAAAGCGTTTTTAAAAAAGCCATCCCCTTTAATTTTGGCAGATGAATATCTAAAAATATAAGTTCGGTAGAATTGTCCCTCAGGTATTCCGTAGCCAGAATAGCATTTTTAAATGTGCCCTGTAATTCCAGAAACGACACCATCAAAATATACTCCGATAAAACTTTTACGGCCAGGGGCTCATCCTCTATGATGATACACTTTATTTTAGACATGGCTTCCAAGATTAATTTCCAGGGTAGCCGTAAACACTGCTTCGTCTTGTTGAACCGTTAAATTATACGTTGTATAAAGTAATTCAAGTTGACGCCTGAGGTTAGACAAGCCGATATTCTCCTTTACCATTTTTTCTCCATGAATATTTTCAATAGAATTTTTTACAATAAATGTTAAAATTTGCTGCTTAATCGAAAGATGAATATCCACAAATGGCTGATTCCTTGTTTCAGAAACACCATGTTTGAATGCATTTTCAACCAATGGAATCAGTAAAAGTGGTGGCAAGGGTTGTTTTATATCTTCTATTTCATGCTTAAAATGGATATGTAACGAATCATCGTACCGTAATTTTTCAAGGGCAATATAGTCGCTGATGATTTCAAGTTCCTGCTCTATGGTTATATACCCTCCACTGGTTTCGTATAGCATAAAACGCAGGATTTTAGAAAGACGCAAAATGGACTCCGGAGTCAAATCAGACTTATCCCTGGCCAAAGCATAAATATTATTTAAGGTATTGAATAAAAAATGAGGGTTCGTTTGTGACTTGAGATAATTCAATTCTGCTTCCTGCTTTTCAAGACGCAATTGTTGCGTGGTTTGTTTTAATTTAAAATTGTCATACAGAAGTTTTGCCAATCCAAAAAAGAAAACAGAAGAAATACCGCCCTGGGCCTGATAAAAGACCTCCTCCATAATGTAATAATAGAGTTCATCAGGGACTATGGTAACTTGCCTTAAAGAAGTATAAATATGTAACTGAATTCCAAGACACCTCCAGCCATACAAGCCAACGGAAACTAAAATAAGTTGTAACGTAATCAGCAAAATACCGATTAAGATATTGAAAAGGATAACTGACCTTTTCCTTCTTATAAAAGGCAGGCTGTACTCAAAGAAAATAAAATTGACAACAACAATATAAAAAAACCGCCAGATCTCATTCAACGATTGAGGTACAAATGATTCAGTATCATTGATAAAACTATTGAAGATCCATAGCAATAACCAAACTGCCCCAACCCATATATAAAATGTAAACCGCTTCATATTGATTATTGCGTTCATTCTGCTATTTGTGCGGTAAAGGTCAGCAAATGTTTTTAATCCTGCTTTTCCTGTGGCTGACATCCCTACGTTGTTGGTATACCAAATGGCGCTGTTTATTGACGCTGGCTCTCAATGCATGCTTTAGTGCATTATTTTGCCCTCTGTACATAAAAGCATGGGAACACTTAAAATAATAATTATGCATTCAGCTAAACAAACACTAATTCTGGCCTTTGGGCTCTTGTTCAATCTTTCTTATGCTCAACAAAAAGACGATACAAAACTTGCCATCTATTTTGACAAAATACTTTCAGAGCAATTCAGGACTGATGAACCTGGTGCGGCTGTTTTGGTTTCCCGCAATGGTCAGGTTATCTATAAAAAAGCTTTCGGAATGGCTAATCTGGAGTTAGACGTACCCATGCAAGTGGATAATGTTTTTTGGGTTGCCTCTATTGGTAAACAATTTACAGCAGTGGCGATATTGCAATTGATGGAGCAGGGTAAACTGAATTTGCAGGACGAAATCACAAAGTATATTCCCGATTATCCTACTCAGGGAAATAGTATAACTATAGAGCATTTGCTGACGCATACATCGGGTATTCAAACGTATTCTGGTATGAAAGACCCCGAAAAGAAACTAAATTCCGACTGCACACCAGACGAAGTAATTGACTTTTTCAAGAACTTGCCGATGCGTTTTGCCCCGGGTACAAAATGGGAATACAGCAATTCAGGCTATTTTTTACTGGGGTATATAATCGAAATAATTACGGGCAAACCCTATGCAGAATACCTTGAAGAAAATTTTTTCAAGCCACTTCGTATGACCCATTCACTATTCGCGGATGACACAAAAATTATAAAAAACCGGGTTGGTGCCTATAGTGTTGGTGAGAATGGTTTTGTAAATAGCCGATCGCTGAACCCAACCATTATTTACTCGGCAGGCGCAATACAATCCACCGTAGAGGATTTTTATAAATGGCAGCAAGCTGTTCATTCATATAAATTGGTAAAAAAAGAAACCCTTGATAAGGCCTTTACAAGGTATAAACTGACGGATGGAAAAGAAACGGATTATGGCTATGGCTGGAAATTAGGTTACGTTTATGAAAGTCCTTCTATTTGGCATGGCGGTGGTATCGAAGGGTTTGGAGCGGCAGAAATATATTTGCCCAAAGAAGATGTTTTTGTAGTCATGTTTACGAATTGCGACTGCAATTATCCCAAGGATATTGCTTTTTGGATGGCCGCTCTTGCCAGTGGAAAACCTTACGAATACAAAGAGATACCTGTAGCCAATGCGATTTTACAAGGATACGAAGGTGTTTATGAAAATGAAAAAGGTCTACAACGAATCATTACGGTGTCTGAGAATAAGTTGTTTTCTCAGCTTGGCAGAGGTCCAAAGTCTAATCTTAAAGCCTATCAAAAAGATATGTTTTTCTCTGATGATGCAAAGCTAACGCTTGAATTTTCAAAAAATAAAATGGGTGAAATTGATAAATTAACAAGCAAAAAACCTACCGGCAATGAGGTTTGGAATAAAACCAATAAATCTATCCCCGACTCAAATGGAATAATAGTGAATGAAAAGATATTGGAAACGTATGTGGGTGAATATGAAATTCCATCTGTATTCACATTTTCAGTGACCAAAGAGCAGAACCGGCTTTTCATAGTAGTCGATGGACAGGAGAAATTTGAAATATTTCCCGAAACAGAAACAAAATTCTTTACGAAAGTTAATGATGCTCAATTTGAATTTGTCAAAGACGATTCGGGCAAGGTGACGAAATCAATTTTGAATCAAGGTGGTAGACAAGCAGATGCAAAAAAGTTAATGTAGAATCTTAATTTAATCTATCGCTCACTTTCTCCATATATCATGTTTCCGGGTATCATCGGTGAAACATCCCTAACTTTTTGGCTATTAATCAAGGGTATTAAAAAAAATATTAGCAATTGAAAATTATAACAAATTCTAATGAACTCAAACATGAAAAATGCTGCTAGAATTGTTGGCGTCCTATTTCTGTTGCAGATGATTACAGCTGTTATTAGTCATAGTGTTATACTAGCCCCTATTTTATATGGTGAAAATTTCCTTGTCGAACTTTCGGCCAATTCAACCAAGGTGAAATTCGCCATGCTTTCTGATTTGATTTGTGGCGCTTCAGTTTTTGGCATTGCTGTAATCTTGTTTCCCATTTTAAAGAAACATAGTGAACGCATTGCACTTTGGTATGTTGGACTCCGGCTAAATGAGTGGGTTATCGCTACGATTAGCGGAATTTTCCTTTTGACGTTATTAGCAATAAGCAAGGAACATGTACAAGAAGGTATGCCGGAATCATCTTATTTGCTGACTTTAGGTAAATATCTTCTGAAAGCAAGGGGTGCAACTCAAAACCTGGGGCTTATAGGTTTTTGCCTGAGTGCTTCTATGTTTTACTACTTACTCTTTACTTCAAGACTGGTTCCAAGATTTATTTCAATATGGGGATTGATAGGTGTTCTTCTATTGTTTACGGAGATACTGTCAAGTATTTTTGGTCATTCTTTAGGCGGGATTATAATCATGCTTCCGATGGGGTTTAACGAAATATTTCTGGGATTTTGGCTTATTGCTAAAGGGTTTAAGCATTTGTAGGGGTTGTACTCCTTCTATATCAACTATTGAAGTCTTCATGATTTTCTTGCAAAATTTGTGGTGGCATCGTCATTGTAGCCATACCCTTTTCCTTTATTGGGGAAACCTTGAGAATTGCCGTCCTGCAAATCCTTAAAGGGAATCTATTGAAATCATCTTCACCTCAACAGGTGCAGGATATGGCTGGAATACTTCATATTTACCTTAGAACTAAAGTCCCCGGTAATCAACCGGGGATTTTTTTTGGTTTTAAATTTATTGGGATTGATACCATCAAAAAAAATATTTGCAAATATGAAATAATATTTAGATATTTGTCTAAATATATAAATAATGTCATTAAATCTTGCTTTTAAAGCGCTCAACGATAAGACCAGGAGAGAGATATTAGAACTACTTCGTAAAAGAGACATGACGGCTGGAGAAATAGTAGAAAAATTCACTATTTCAGGACCGAGTATTTCTCATCACCTCGATTTGTTAAGACGAGCAGGGCTTATCGACAGTGAAAAAGAGGGGCAGTTCGTCAGGTACAGCTTAAACATGACCGTATTAGATGACATCATGAAATGGATGGTACAGTTTACTAAAAAGGAGAAATAACGATAAAATAATCAAATCATGAAAAAGGCAAAAATAATATTATGGCAAGCTATCATCAGCCTTATTCCAACAATGTATTTCTTATCCATTTGGAATAAATTACCTGAAAGTGTTCCGACACATTTCGATTCAAACTTTATTGCGGACAACTACGGCAGTAAATTTGAAGTATTGGGCATTGTACTTTTTATGTTCGCAGTTTCAATCGGAACATCTCTCCTGGTCATGAATCTTCACAAGTTTGACCCAAAGAAACGATACACGGCGAATAACGCATTAATCATAAAAATATCCTGGGCTTTAATTATTTTCATGACACTGATTTCAGCCTTTCTTGTATACGAGACAGAACATTACACCCCGACTAATGTAGGTGGCTTTTCTCCAAAATATCTTGTCGCCTTATTGGCATTACTTTTTGTTGTTCTGGGTAACTTTATGAATACGATTAAGCCAAACTATTTTGTAGGCATCCGTACGCCATGGACTTTGGAAGATGAGGAAAACTGGCGCATGACACATCATTTAGGCTCTAAAATCTGGTTCTTTGGCGGTTTAATCATGTTTATACTTGTCATGGTATTGCCTCAGGAATATACCTCTTACAT